>NZ_JBALOW010000051.1:0-5800 GCF_036965085.1 Bacillus sp. JJ1532 | reverse complement strand
TTCTTCAATAATCGGGCGCAATTCTTGAAGAGGAATTGTGCCTTTTTCAGTAATAGGGCCATTTAATGGAGTAATGCTCATTGAATTAACTCGTAGTAAAGCTATTGATTATGAAAAGAAATAACGTACAAATTATAATGATTGATAATTCCAACCCGTGTGGGAATTATTGTATAATTGAAGAAGTATTTTATTTTCTATAAAGGGTACCTTTAGGAAAATGCAGATTTTGTCTTTACTGAATTTCAGCAAGTAAAATGAGGGAAGATGGAAGAGGTTTTTCATGAAAATATTCGAGGCAAATCAAGCTTGCAAAAAGATTGATGGAATAATGATTCTTAAAGAAGTCTCTATAAGCATTTCACAAGGTGAAAAAGTGGCGATCACCGGAAATAATGGATCCGGGAAAAGCAGCCTTTTAAAACTTATTGGGGGTATATTTGAAGAAACTGCTGGGCAAGTGAAGAGATCTCAAATTAACATAGGATATGTACCTGAACACTTTCCAGAAAGTATCCGATTCAAATTACAAGACTATTTAATGTTAATGGGTAAAATGACTTGTAAATCGGATGAAGGAATTTTAAAAAAAATTGAGAATTATGCTGAGCTGTTTGCAATTACAGACTTTCTAACCACCCCTTTGAATCATTGTTCAAAAGGGACAAAGCAGAAAGCCGGAATTATCCAGGCATTGCTGAAGAAACCTGATCTATTATTATTGGACGAGCCACTAACTGGGTTAGATGATAAAGCAAAAATCGAGCTTTTGAATCAGCTAAATTCTCTCCAAGGGGAAAAAACGATTATTTTTACTGCACATGATCCACTACTAATTGAAGGATTAGCCGATAGGGTTTTAACTGTAGAGAGTGGAAGAATTGTCTACGATTCTACAAAAAACAAAAAGGGGAAATTAAGATTTATAAGAGCAAAAATCCCCACTAGAGAGATAATTGCAGAGATTCCGTCTATTAGATATAAATTTGTAGGGGGAGATTCTGTTGAAATAATTGTTTCAGCTAAAGAGTCTGATAAGGTATTGGCCATGTTGCTTAAACGAGGATGTTCAATATTTGAATTAACAGAGAAGAGGTAGTAAGTTGTCAGCTTTTATCCGTTACCAATTAATAAGCTTTGTTCGTTCATTAAAATTTATCCCACCCGTTGTTATTTTTTTTGCATGGGTGTTTATTTTATATGCCTATAAAAATGTGCCGATCCTCAGTAGTTACGCAGTATCTTCTATTGCAATGTACTTAATCATGACATGGATTACAATGTCCATTTTTACTTTGGATGAAGAAAGTGAAAAGCATATCTTAATCTCTCATCTTAAAAGAAAGGTGAGTTACTTATTTGGCAAATGGCTAACTATTCTAGTAGTAATGATACCTTTACTTTTGTTTGCGATCTTTTTCCCAATCATTACAGAAAGCTTCAAAGGGAATATGTCGATCAAGCTATATGCTTATGCATTTTACAGCCACTTGGTCTTTATGACATTTGGGATATTAGTAGGAACCCTATTTTCGGCTACCAAACTTGCAACAAAAAAATACGCCTGGCTTTCGACTGTATTTATAATCGTAGTTTCACTCGCCTCAAAATCAATTATCGAAATATCATTGTTTTTTAAATGGATTTTGTGGGTCTTCCCCCCAGTGTTCAAGGTGATTGGGTATATGGAAGGCGAAGATCAAGTACTAATAAATATACCAATAATAATCGATGGTGTTTTTGTAGTTATTTATCTAATCATCGGAGCTGTCATGTTAGTTCCTCTTTTTTTAAAAAAAGAAAGTTAGCAGCTTTACTAACTTATGAATATCTGTAAAATCTATACCATACATACGATCTTCAATTAAAGGGCGCTTTTCTGAAATAAGGAAAGCGTCTTTCTTCATGAAAAGGGCCATTTAATTGATTAGCACTTTAAAGAAAATTGGATATCTATGTTGTTTATTCAGCATTTATAGCCATCCTCTTTTTAATATTAAAGTGAGGATGGCTTTAATAAATGTTATTTATGATTTTTCTAATAATAACTCCAATTATTACTCCAGGAAAAACAAATAACATTGGGAGCCAAACAGGACCAAATAGCACTCCAAATATCGTTACTTTTGAGGAAAAAATCAATCCAACCGTTACAAAAAATGCAGCGAATACATACGGAAGAAAAGACCAAGTATCTTTCCCACCGCCTGCATCTTTTACAGCATCCCACATCGAAAAAAAATATAAACAAGGGTAAAACATCAGCCACTGATAATCTGCCTGTTTTATGGCATCACCAATTTCCCCGTGAAAGCTTAAAAGTATGAGCTGGTTAAAATTGGCTTGTACATTTATCAGGAATTCAAGGATCAAGAGTACTGTGCCTTTAAAGTATTTTCTGTTTAAATATTGACCAAAACCTGGAAGTGCAATACTCCACATTAGTATTTCAAATACACTTTTAGTCATTCTATATACCCTAATAAATTATTTCTATTATTTTTCTTTTGCAATTTCCTGTCTATTAGGAGCAAGAGGTGGCTGTTCTAACCAATTATTTTCCACCATAATATTAAACCACTTTTTAATCACCATAAGATTTTGTAGAATTGTTTTTTCGTAAGTAGCAACAAGGTCTGTTCGCATGGCTGACGCTAGACCTGTCCCATGATAAGCCTGTGCAGTTTGAAACAAGAATCCCATATGATACATCATTAACTTATCTGAAAAAGGAGAGTCTGTTGAATTAGTCACTTCTGTTTCCCAAGACTTAGGAGTTGGTAAATTATCTTTCTTCATTATGTTTGAAAAGTCCTGTATTTGTTCATTTGCCGCTTTCTCAGAATCCTCTAAGAATCTCCTTACTTCTTTTGTCTGAGCGACTTGGCTAAATGCAATAGAAAGAGTTTTTGTCATAATACTCTTTTTTAGGTTGAAAGAAATACTTATGACTTCAATTGCAGTTAATGACCTACCTTTTCCGAAAAATCCATCGGTAAAATCTTGGCTAGAAATAAATTCAGGATTTTCAGCAGGATAGAATAAAGGGTCTCTCTGAAAACTCCCTTTCTCAAGTAATAAGTCAATTGTTTGATGATACATCCGCTTCCCATCATTATCACATGAGTCGTAAAAAAACCTTAAGTCCTCTCTGACAGAAGTACCTAATGAAGTTGAATGTCCTAGTAAACCATGTAAAGTCATGATATGTAAATAATTTAGGCAAAATATATCGCTAAACAGTCTCTCTTTGCCTTTGTTAAGATCAGATTCAGTAAATCCAATTGGTACTGGAAATCCTTCATTCTCTATAAAAGTTACGATTTGTTTCTTTTGTTTTGCAAACGTCACGATTGCATCTTTAAAAATAGATTTTATGGACTCGTCCTCAATAATAGAAAACATATACCTAATTACAATTTCAATGGCTGTTCCATTTACATACTCACCCCATAGTGTTCCTATTTCAGAAGATGTGAGTTTTAATTTGTCTTTATCCACGTTATCACCTCTTGAGTATTATGTTCTAATAGAGCAAGAACTATGAATAAAAAAGGATCTGAACAAAAGTAAAATTACTAAGAAGTCATTTTTGCATCTTTTTCGCATTTTTAATACTCCGCAATCGGGCGCTTTTCTGAAATAAGGAAAGCGTCTTTCTTCATCAAAAGGGCCATATTGTTGAATAACAATCTGTGAAGAATAGCGAGTAAATTTAAAAGGGGATAATAATCAATTAATATTTAATGAAAAGTACGAGTTACTTTAAAAATGAAAAGGGAGCAGAATAAAATTTCTTCTCCCCTTATATCAGTTATAAACTAACTAACAATCTTCTGCTTTATTATGATGTAATGGAGGTGGAACTAACCATCCTTTTTCTTTATTTAGACGAAGAACTTTAACTCCAAGTGCTGCCTTTTGAATATGAAACTGTCCAAACATCATTCCAATATCTTCTCGAATTGATTGCCCCATTATTGTACTGCACGCTACTAATCCTGCAGCAATGCTCATTGAAAGAGCAGCTGCTATTTCAGGATCTGCAAAACGTGCTCCAACTGGAATATCCTCTAAACAAGCTTTGGGTCTTTCTGGAGGTGTTGGAGGTAATCCAACTCCATTCGCTTTTAATAAAGTTTCAATCTGTTTGATTTCTTGTTGTCCTCCTTGAATTGCTTCCTCAAGCAATTTCTGTAAATCTTCATCACCTGCATGGTTTAGGTGAGTTTGATAACCTGCAATTGCCCCTTTAGCCGTTAAAAGAAACGACCAGGTGCTAAATACTTCCCCATAATGCATAGGTTCATCTGTTGGATTTCCACTTAAAATTCCCATTGTAATCCTCCTAATCAAATTCAAATTTAGTGCCTCCTTTCGCCAAAGCACATATTCTTATCATTCTCCTTTCGCAGCTTATTAATTCATTATTTTGTGGCTTCGAAATAAAGCTCGATCATTAATAAAAATGTCTAATTGTTTAAAGTTCGATCAGGAATCCTGTTTGAAAATGTATCATTTTCCTTATTCCGCAAAACCAGCTAATAGAAGCTAATTAATTATTCCAGTAAAGGACCAGATTGTGGAGTAACTCTTTTTTTAATTAAATGGATATTTATGTTGAAATTTGTTGAAGAGAATGTAAATGTTCTTGGGGTACATTTAATCATTGATTCGGAGCATAATAAAAATAGGGAGGGAATCAAATTATGATACTTCGTTGGGTACATAAGTATGTAATCATCTTGGTATTATTCTGTTTTTCTATTTTCGTCCCCCTCCTCATTCCATTAGCTGAAATAGAGAATGATTCACAACAGCAAGTATTTTTGAACTTTGAAAAAGAGATCCTTGATTTAATCTACTCTAGTATAGGGCCATTGAATAAACTGGACAGAGTAATGGGAGAGGAAAGCTTATATAATATTGCCTTATCGGCAGAACAGAAGCTTGCTGAAAATTCCATGACTTTAGCCCAATTAAAGGTACCTACCACATTGTCAGATGATATAAAGACATCGTTAGAAAATATCAAAGATGATTTGTCTATAGGTTTAAAGGCATTGGAGAAAAGTATGAACCACTTGGCACAATACATCGTGAAGCGTAACCCCTTATTGTACGATAAGTTCACCGAGGATTATGACAAGGGTTTTCTCTATATTTACGGTGTATTAACTTCGTTAACTACAATAAGATCGCAACTAGTCTCAAACATATCAATGATAGATAAAAATCGTTCGGTTTCACGAAAGGTAAGATCAGCAAGTAGTGGATGAATGTTACCTTTTACCCTACATGCCTTGATTAACTCTCTTGCACAGACTGACATAATGAGGGTCAAACTTAGTTTTGAAGGTATTGAAAAAAGGTTCTTCGATTTAAAGTGTACCCCTTGTAATCACCGGGCGCAGCTCGGGGTTTATTTGCGGCTTCTCGATATTCCGGTGCCGGGCATCTACGGCCCCTCGGCCGACGAGGAAGCCCAATGAATTAAGTTTCTCGTCCAATACTCGCTAAAAAGTCATAGGTCACCGGCATGAACGCAGTTACTCTACTACAAGGGACAAGAATGATTATACTCCTTAATCAATAACAGTTGAGGATTTTTAATTGAATAATACCAGTTAATATCAGCTTTTTGTTTATTCAAGAAAAGGGCGCTTTCCTATAATAAGGAACAGCGCTTATTTTCATTATAGGGCCAGATTGTTGAATAAAACCTAGATATCTAGGCGAAAGTTTAGGCGAGTTTGTGAAACTTGTACTTAAAGTAACGACGCAGTTGTGCGGCCGAGCA
>NZ_JBALOW010000050.1:133239-155165 GCF_036965085.1 Bacillus sp. JJ1532 | reverse complement strand
CAGTTTTCAAAGAACTATCATATCGCTCAGAAGCGACTTTTCTAATATAACATGTGCTGAAGCTGATGTCAACACTTTTTAAAAACTTTCATCCGCCTGCTGCACTTCATTTTATTCAACAAATTGCAGCGACGGATATTAATATATCAAGTATTTAATAAAAGGTCAATAACTTTTTTGTTTTTTTACAATAACTTTTTACTGAGTTTATAATACCGATGAAAGACACCTTTCCCCTTTGTTTCTATCGTTACTACTTCAATCATATTTCTATCGATTAAATATTCTATCAGTATTCCTAAATCAACTGAATAGTACTGTAATTCTTTATGGTTTATCATTTCATTAATGGACCAGAACTCTTTTTCTGATAGAACATCCACTAAATGACTGATTCCGCTTTTAGTTTTGGAATGGATTAAAAACTCACTCGCTAAGAAAAGAAGCTCTAGCCTTTTATCTAAAGGCTCATGACTGTTTACTAGTTCTTCATATAATTTTAATATTTCCGGTTCAATTTGTTTAATTTGCTGCCATACTGTTACCTCTGGGTGAAAGCCTTGCTCAGTTAAGGCAAGTCTAGCAAGATGATGAAGGGAATGAACTACATGATTATACGCATCTAAATAATGTCCATTTTCAAAAAAAACCTTCCCGTCCATATACCGACGAATTAGTTTTGCAAATTCTATTCCCATTTTCAATTTACGGCCATTGAACGGGAAATCTCTAAGTTCTGTATTAATCTTATGAAAATATTCATTACGTTCGAAAATTACTTTCCCGCTATATAACCATTCGAAAATCTTCTTATTCGAACCAAGTAAAATCCATTCATGCAGCTGCTTATCCGTAATCATATATAAGGCTGCCTTCTGATCGTTATAAGTATAATGCTTAACATATACGGGTGACTCAGCTTCCTTAACTAAAATGAGCAAAACAACATCAAAGGTGTTTGTTGCTGGCGTATTCTTCTGTTGTTTCTTTATCATTAACACTCCGAGAGTATTAGCTTGACTAGCTCGTTCTTGATAAATGGGGCGGAGAATATCTTCCATTACTATTCCTCCATATTTTTATTAGCTTCTATAATTATTGGGATTTTATTGTGCGATCAATCTTTATCTTACAAAATCATGCTTTTAAGCATGGATTAAATATATCTTCGACAATTTTTTCAAATAATCCTTCCTAAAAAAGAAAAGCTGCACACTTTTTCTTATTTCGATTGGATTCTTGAAATCTTATTTCTCTCCTATACTACTTATTATCTTTCATTTGATATGTTATAGTATTTCCGTAGGAGGGACTTAAATGGCTAAATATTCAAGTAAAATCAATAAAATTCGAACATTTGCCCTTGCTTTAATATTTGTCGGTTTTTTAGTCATGTATCTTGGGATCTTTTTCAGAAATTCCCCTCTGCTCATGACCATCTTTATGCTTCTTGGAACCGTCTTTATTATTGCTAGTACGGTAGTATATTTTTGGATTGGGATGCTATCAACTAAGACAGTGCAGGTTGTTTGTCCAAATTGCGGTAAACATACAAAAATATTAGGTCGCGTTGATATGTGCATGTATTGCAATGAACCGTTAACACTAGATCGTAATCTAGAGGGCAAAGAATTCGATGAAAATTATAATAAAAAATCTCGGTCGTAGCCGAGATTTTTATTTTTCCCCTTAACTAACTGCTCAAACGAAAATGACCATAAAAATAAGCTGTCGGCACTTTGACCAGCAGCTTTGTTTTATTAATGCGCCTCTTTAATTGAACACTCAGGGCAGGTTCCATAAATCTCCATACGATGATGGCTAATCTTAAAACCTGTAACATGAGATGCTAAATGCTCAACTTCATCTAGACCAGGATAATGGAAGTCAACGATTTTTCCGCATTTTTCACAAATCACGTGGTAATGATGGGTTGTTACAAAGTCAAAACGACTTGATGCATCTCCATAAGTCAGTTCCTTAACAAGTCCAACCTCACGAAATACTCTTAAATTATTGTAAACTGTTGCCACACTCATATTCGGAAACTTTCCTTCTAAAGCCTTGTATATATCGTCTGCTGTAGGGTGTGACATGGAGTTTATTAAATATTCAAGTATCGCATGACGCTGTGGTGTTATGCGAACTCCAGTATCCTTTAGAGTGTCCAGCGCTTCCTTTAATTGAATTTGCGCCACCGGCCATGCACCTCTTTTCTAACAAGAATTATTACTTTATAATCTTTATAAATAGTTTACTCATTCAATAGTACTTTTGTCAACATTGCAAACTACAAAATGGGTAGTTGAGGCTTTTTATAAAATCTGATTCAATCGGAAGATTTTTTTATCCCTCCTCTGGTTTCAATGATTCTTAATTTACTATATGTTTAATAAATATATTTAAAAACATAAAAAGAAAAAAAGCGAATCCTATAAGATCCGCTTCAAAATATATCTGAGGAGGTATGCCCTAATAAAATGATATTCAAAACATTTCCAGATGAGTGGACAAAAGCCTTGTTAGCAAAAAATAGGCTGTATTTATGAAAGATTTTCCTTAATATACTCAAGTGCTTCCTCTACATGCCCCTTAACCTTCACCTTTCTCCATTCCTTAACTAGCTTGCCAGCTTTATCAATGATAAAAGTAGAACGTTCAATTCCCATATATTCTTTCCCAAAGTTTTTCTTTAGCTTCCAAACGTCATAAGCCTCTGCCGCTTTATTCTCCTCGTCTGCAAGTAAGATAAAAGGCAAATCATATTTTTCAATAAATTTATCATGGCGGGCAAGCGGATCAGGACTTACACCAAGAATAACAGCATCCACATCTGCGAATTCACTATGCTTGTCCCTGAAATCACATGCCTGTGTCGTACATCCAGGAGTCATATCCTTTGGATAGAAATACAGGACAATATTTTTTTCTCGAAAATCAGATAGTTTAATCGTTTCCCCGTTACTTGCTTCAAGTTCAAAGTCGGGAGCTAATTCTCCTATCGAAACGGCCATTGAAATTCCTCCTATATGCTTTTTCTTAAGCCTATCCAATTCTTCTAAGAAACACAACAAAATCAACTTGACAACAGCTACAATTTCTTTTCCATCTCAAACACCGCTCTAAATACGAAAGCAGCCGGAATCGTATAGCCAATGAGCGCTTCAAGCACCGCTATCATTCTTCCGACCCCAATAGGGGCAATGTCTCCATAACCTACGGAAAATAAGGTTACTGCACTGAAATAAAATCCTGTTTCTAATTGATTCAGAAAATCACCATCTAATCCAACAGTTCCTTCCATAAAAACAGTATAGCCATTCGTTTCAAGAAGAATATATATGAGTCCGAACCCAATCATGACGGTTACATAAATAAAGGCCAAATAAATAAAGTTTTCAAAGCTAACCTTTTTTCCTTTAATTGTGTGTGGCAAAAACAAAGTTCTTATGCTCATGATCATACAGAAAACAATTAATACAAGGGATATATAAAAAACCATTTACACGCCCACTTTCCTCTTTGCCTCTCTTAAACTATACGCTTATCGTTAAATCCATATGACAGCCTGTACATTTAAGAAAAGTCGCAATTATGAAACGAAGCATTCTAGTCCCAAAACATGATAAGATATGATAAGTTAGCACCTAAATCAAGGAGGATTCACATGCAATTTACAAATTCAGAACGCATACATAAAGAAGCACTTGAGCATATTGTCGGAGGAGTGAACAGCCCTTCCCGTTCGTATAAAGCTGTTGGCGGCGGAGCCCCAGTCGTTATGGAGAGAGGTCAAGGAGCATATTTCTGGGATGTAGATGGTAATCAATATATTGATTATTTAGCAGCTTATGGACCCATTATTACAGGTCATGCCCATCCGCACATAACAGAAGCCATTAAGAAAGCTGCTGAAACAGGTGTACTATACGGAACACCTACTCCCCATGAAGTTAAATTTGCCGCAATGCTCAAGGAAGCCATGCCAGCGTTAGAAAAGGTCCGTTTCGTTAATTCTGGAACGGAAGCAGTTA
Source organism: Bacillus sp. JJ1532 (assembly GCF_036965085.1). Lineage (NCBI taxonomy): Bacteria > Bacillati > Bacillota > Bacilli > Caryophanales > Bacillaceae > Bacillus > Bacillus sp. JJ1532. Next base: position 151,131 of record NZ_JBALOW010000050.1, on the reverse strand, counting down.
TGACAACGATTCGCGTGGCACGTGCTTATACAGGCAGAGACAAGATCATCAAATTCGCTGGCTGCTATCATGGACACTCTGATCTCGTTCTAGTTGCTGCAGGATCAGGACCAGCCACACTTGGAACGCCAGATTCAGCTGGTGTCCCAAAGAGTATTGCTCAAGAGGTTATTACAGTTCCTTTCAATGATATCGAGCCATTTAAAGAGGCATTAGAAAAATGGGGAAGTGAAATTGCAGCCGTTCTTGTGGAGCCAATTGTCGGGAACTTCGGTATTGTTGAACCAAAGCCAGGTTTCTTGGAACAAATTAATGAATTAACACATGCAGCAGGTGCTCTTGTTATTTATGATGAGGTCATAACCGCTTTCCGATTTATGTACGGAGGTGCACAGGATTTATTAGGCGTTACCCCTGATTTAACTGCAATGGGAAAAATTATTGGCGGTGGCTTGCCAATTGGTGCATACGGCGGGAAGAAAGAAATCATGGAAAAAGTGGCTCCATTGGGGCCAGCCTATCAAGCAGGAACAATGGCAGGAAATCCGGCATCCATTTTATCAGGAATCGCATGCCTGGAGGTTTTACAGCAAAAGGGTGTATATGAGTATCTCGACAGACTTGGAGCGTTGCTTGAGGAAGGAATTGCAGCTGCTGCAAAGGAATACAATATCCCTATTACAATCAATCGTTTGAAGGGTGCGCTCACAGTCTATTTTACGAATGAAAAAGTTGTTAATTACGACCAAGCAGAGAACACAGACGGAGAAATGTTTGCGAAATTCTTCAAGCTCATGTTAAAACAAGGAATCAACCTGGCGCCATCCAAGTATGAAGCATGGTTCCTTACAATCGCACATACAGAGGAAGACATCGAAGCAACGATTCATGCAGTACAAAACGCCTTTCAAGCATTAGGGGAAGAATAAATATTAATCTCATTCATATGATTGTAGGAGCGATTTTTTTCGCTCCTTTTTTCTAAATACAAATAGTACAAACTCTTGTAAAAAATTTGCGAAAATGCCCATTGTACTTCTCCTTATATCCATGTATAGTACATTAATGTCATGGTCGTGAAATTACTTTTAAAGAATTTGCTTGTTAATTTAGCAACTAATTCGTTATGATTACCTTTACTAGTTTAAGTTAATAAACAGAAGGCATCTTCTGATAGAAAGGAAACAAATAAGTATGAAGCTTGGTGCCCGCATACTAAAAACAGGAATCGCAATTATTCTATCATTATTTTTATCTCAGGTTTTTCAGCTGCCTTCTCCAGTCTTTGCAGCCATTGCGGCGATTTTCGCGATTCAGCCGACCATTTACCGATCCTTCTTATCTATTATTGAACAGGTTCAGGGAAATGCGATTGGGGCACTTACGGCAGTAGTGTTTGTTCTATTATTCGGCAATGATATGTTCATTATCGGGTTAGCAGCAATCGTTGTAATTACCATTAACTTAAAGCTTAAAATAGAAAATACAATCGGATTAGCACTCGTAACCATGATTGTCATCATGGAAACACCTAGTGATGAATTTATCCAATTTGCTCTTATCAGGTTTTCAACTGTCATGTTAGGGGTTTTTTCAGCTTTTATCGTTAATTTGCTATTCCTGCCTCCGAAGTATGAGAAAAAATTATACTACGGCATCTCAGATATTACAGAAGAAACGACCAAATGGATACGGCTTACGATTAGACATGCCTCAGAGCATAAACTGCTAAAAAATGATATTGGGAAAATGAAGGCAAGTGTTAGAAACCTGGACCATTTATATAGTATGTATAAGGAAGAGCGAAACTACTTCAAAAAGGACACGATTCCCAAATCACGAAGGCTCGTTATTTATCGGCAAATGATTTCAACTGTAAAAAGATCGCTGGATACATTGAGGAAATTACATCGTTTTGAAAATGATCTTCAAGAAATGCCTTTGGATTACCAAAATGCTATTCAGCAGCAGCTAGACTGTCTTATTCATCATCATGAACATATCATGTTAAAGTTTATTGGAAAAGTACGCCCGAATGTGATCTTTGAAGAGGGAGACATCTTCCTAAATAGGAAAGAGCTCTTCAACCTCTTTATATCTCAAAAGAAGGAAGCTTCCTTAGAGGATGAAGATATTCTCTCACACAACATGCAAATCATCTCGGTTATTATAGACTATAATGAGCAAGTCGAGCATCTTGATAAGTTAATCACTAGCTTCCAAACCTATCATAAAAAAGCAAATGAAATGTCGATTGAGAAATAAGCGAAAAAAGGGCATCCAGCGCGGATGCTCTTTTTTTAACTTTCAAGCTGTTGCACTTGAAAAAGCTTATAATAATTGCCTTGCATTTTCATTAGTTCTTCATGGCTGCCCGCTTCGGAAATCTCTCCATGCTCAATTAAGATAATCCGATCTGCATGTGTGATTGTTGATAGTCTGTGGGCAACAATAAAGGTTGTCCGATCCTTAGCAAGCTCTTCTAATGCTTCCTGAATTAAATGCTCGCTTTCTAAATCCAATGCCGAAGTGGCTTCGTCCAAAATTAAGATTGGCGGATTTTTAAGAAAAATTCTTGCAATTGCCACACGCTGTTTCTGCCCGCCTGACAGCTTGACTCCGCGTTCTCCAACCTTCGTATCATAGCCATTGGGCAAATTCATAATGAATTCATGAGCATTAGCAGCCTTTGCAGCTTCAATAACCTCTTCATCTGAAGCTCCCGGTTTTCCTAATAAAATATTCGTTTTGACTGACTCACTAAAGAGGATATTATCCTGAAGAACCATTCCGATTTTATCCCGTAAGGTGCGAACCTTAAATGACCGGATATCTTTTCCGTCTAGAAGGATTTTTCCCTCTGTTACATCATAAAACCTCGGAATTAACCCTACTAATGAAGACTTTCCTCCCCCGCTCATCCCTACAAGAGCAATGGTCTCCCCTTTTTTTACATTCAAACTAATATTTTTAAGAACAAGCTCTTCCTTCTTATCATAGGCAAAGCTCACTTGTTCAAAATCTATATCACCATGAACAGCTTTGCATTCCACTGCGTTCGGGGCGTCATCAATATCATATTTTTCATCTATTAATTCGAACACCCTATCCATAGAGGCAATGGATTGAGTTAAAGTTGTTGATGAATTTACAAGTCTTCTGAGTGGATTATATAACCTATCAATGTAGGCAATGAACGCCATCATTGTTCCTGTAGATAAATCCCCTTGAATGACTTGGTAGGCTGAGTAGCCAATGACAAGCAATGGGGCAACATCCGTTATAGTGTTAACAACGGCAAATGCCTTTGCATTCCACTTTGTATGATCAATGGCTTTCTTTAGAAAATTATCGTTTTGCTTATCAAACTGAGTTTGTTCATAATCTTCAATGGCAAAGCTTTTTATAACAGCCATTCCCTGAACTCGTTCATGGAGATAACCCTGGACTTCCGCTAATGCTTGTGAACGAGCCCTTGTCAGCTTTCTTAAGTTGCCGAAAAAGTACCTTACGGAAAACCCATAAAACGGAAAAAGAATTAATGAAACAATCGTTAAACTAAAATCCATTTTCATCATGATCGCTACAGCAATAATAATCGTAGCGATATCGAGCCATAAATTCATCAATCCAGTAATAACAAATGTTTTTGTTTGTTCAACATCGTTGATCACTCTTGAAATGACCTCGCCAGCTCTCGTGTTTGCATAATATTTAAAGCTTAGCTTTTGTATATGTGTGAATAGGCCATCACGAATATCGTACAAAATTTTGCTCCCTACCCATTGGGCAAAATACTGCCGATAATACTCAATCGGCGGACGAACAATGACAAAAATAATAATCATAATGCCCATTATTTTGAATAAACTGCCTGTCTTATCAGCACTGCTCAAGTCTGAACTCCCTACAATATCATCAATAACATATTTGATTAGTAATGGAATTAATAGGGGAATCGCAAACTTTATGATTCCAATGATGAGCGTAATGATAATCTGCAGGCGATATGGCTTAACAAAATGCATATAACGCCGGATGCTGTCCAACTTGTTTCCCCCTCTTACCTTTTTTAAACATATAAAAACCTGTTGATTCATCGGTCAACAGGCGTGCCATTTGGGCTTTCATCCATTTTCATTAACGTCTGTAGGTAAGATATCGTTCATACCAAATATCAATAAAATCGGGTGCAAATGGACCTTTTCTTTGACGAATCCAATGAATTAATTGATCGACATTGGATTTTAAAATATGGTCGATAGGCTCGGGATAATTCATTTCCTGACGATGCTTCTCGTATTCATCCTCATCGAGCAGATTGAAGGTCATGTCTGGAAAAACCTTAATATCCAGGTCATAATCAATATATTTCACTGCTTCCCCGTCAAAAATAAATGGGGAACTAATATTGCAGTAATAATAAATCCCATCCTCGCGAATCATTCCAATGACATTAAACCAATATTGGGAGTGAAAATAACATATTGCTGGTTCTCTCGTAATCCATGTCCTTCCGTCAGATTCCGTTACAACAGTCCGGTCATTTCCACCAATGACCAAATTTTGTGTTCCTTTTAAAACGGTTGTTTCCTCCCAGACGCGATGGATGTGCCCATTATGTTTATAGCTATGAATTTGTACTGGTTCTCCTTCTCTGGGTACGGCCATTCATTTTCCCCTACTTTCAATAAATCCCGGGCTTTGCAACCTATCCAAATAAGAGAGACAAGGCTTGTCCTCCTACTGTCGGGAGATGAGAGGTGAGAAAAGAAGATCATATGCACGAAGCTCATTTACTTTTCCATAATCTTATCCCACTCATGTCTCCAATAAATTTTACAAATGATTAAAGGCAACAAAGAACGAATACTTTTTTCTATTATTATAACGGTTTAAGTAGAAATTTAAAACAAAGAGCCATTGAAAATCGTCAATGGCTGAAAGAAAAACAGTATAGGGATATAAATTTTACTTTTGCTGCGATTCACTAGTATTAAATATTCATCTACGTATCTAATTGATCTATTGTCAAACGGTTACCTTCATATCCTGATAGGAGCGAATAACCTCTTCTGTTTGCGTTTCGAACAGCTGATGTATGTCTTTAAGCTCTTTTCGCAAATTCGAAATTTCGATTTGAATACTTTCAAGCTCGGTTTCTTCTTGGAGGGCATTGAGCTCCTCCTCTATTTCCTCACAGCGCTCAAGTTCACTTTGGAGAAATAGAAGCTTTTCCATCGTTTGCATTTGTTCGGATACTAAATGGTTAAAGTTTTTCATTTGATTGTTTCACCGTCCCATTTATTTTTCTTTTGTATGTATTCGCCCATAACCTTGTCTTTCCTTTGACTACTTCTGTTGATTAGATAGAGGTTTTGTCGAAAAAAGAAGGGCTGAAGGAAATCAAAGTACTGCCATACTAGAGCATTATATCCGCAAGCCCGATCGAATAGACTTGTAAAGGAGATAACAAGCAAAAAAAAGAAGGCGCCCTTTCGAATGAAGAGCGCCTTCCATTTAAATTACTGACTTTGCTGACCAGAGTTTTGAGCTTTTTTAGCTTCAGCTTGTTGGTTTTGTTGTCTAACCTCTTGAGCATTCGTTTCGCTAGCAAACTCTGTACCGAACTGGCCTTGAGCACCAGCTGCTCCAGCACCAGCAGATTGAGCGTTTTGTTGTCTAACTTGTTGAATGTTAGTTCCAGCTTGAGATTGGTTTGGTTGTTTTGCCATGATTATCACCTCCACGCTCTTTAATTTAACCAAGCGCAGAAAAAATATCCTAGAATTTTAAAAAACTGCAGCTGGGGTGGAAAATATCTTGTCCTCTCTACTAACGGCTGTTAATCATGGCAAAGTCTCATTTCAACACTTAATCAAACGAGTAAGGATATTCCCCCATCAACAATAATTGTCTGGCCACAAATCATGCTTGATTGATCACTTAATAAAAACATAACCGCATTCACCATATCTTCAATTTCAACCATTCTCCCAGCTGGTGTTTTTTTCCTTGCTTCGGCTAGAAGTTCTTCTCGATTTGGAAAATGTGTGAGTGCCTCTGTATCTACAGCACCGCCTGATACTGCATTTACAGTAATATTTTTAGCAGCAAGCTCAACAGCCAAATATCTTGTTAAGGCTTCTAAAGCGGCTTTCGAAACGCCTACAGTTGTATAATTTTCCAAATAGCGAATGGAGCCTAACGAGCTGATGCTGACAATTTTGCCTCCTTCGTTTCTTTCCATTAGCTTTGCGGCCTCTTGGGCACAAAATAATAAAGCCTTGCTATTTATATTCATTGTCCAGTCCCAGTGAGATTCTTCAAGCTCCATTGCGGGGCGCAAAACCCCAGAAGCGGCATTATTTACAAAAACATCTAACCTGCCAAATTCCTGATCAATCTCCTGAAATAACTTTTTTATCTTCTCTACGTCACCGACATTTGCTTTTACAATTAAAGCCTTTCTTCCTAATGCTTCAATTTCCGCAGCTGTTTCCATTGCAGCAGTTTTGCTTCTCGCATAATTAATGACAATATCATAGCCATCCTTTGCCAATCTGATAGCTGTTGCTTTTCCAATTCCCCTGCTGCTCCCAGTTACTAATGCTACTTTTTGTGCCATTATCCCAATTCCTTTCTTCATATAGGCAGTGTTATGAAAAAATCACTAACATTTCGCCAAATTCTTCTAATGCCCATTTTATCTTTTTCATGTATATGTAGCAATTGAGATCAGAACAATACTAAATATGATAGATGAAAGGAAGAGGATTATGTATAACGGCCGAGACATGACTGAGCTGTCAATGATGTCCAAAACAGATTGGGAAGATCAGGAGCTAACTTATTTTCACCATTCCTTCCAGCAAATTGTCCCGTATTTAAATGCGGAGGGTCAAACGATCCAAAGGGAAATTATGGAGGAAATCCAAAATCGCGGGGGGTTAAAGAATACGAAGAGGTCATGATGTGAGTGATGTGGGATATTTGACTGCTGAGAATGTAAGTAGCGGTCACATTGAGTTCATCAATGTGACCTTTTATTATTAACACTTACGTTGGATCTTTCTACATTAGAGATTCATCGTTTCCATAAATTGCTTAAATATTTTCTGATGAGAAACAGAAAAGGCATACTGTTCCATTTCCTCCAGCGTAACGAGCTTCAAATCATCTGCTTCTTTTTCAAGTGTAAGCAACTTGCCTTTATAGGCATTGATATTCCACGTCAAATGGGAGAAGACATGCTCAATTTGCCCGATCATTTCGTTGACTTGAACGTCAGCCTGAAACTGCTGTTTCACTACTTCCACTAACTGATTAGATTCGTGTTCATAGGGCAAGAGAATTTCTGCATTTGGAAACTCCCATAGATTCGCCAACAGCACTTGATCATCCCTTTTATGAATTAGAATTCGACCTTCCTCATTTGTTAGAACCGCAGCTGCAATACGGACATGACGATGTTTTTTATTTTTCGTTTTAACGGGAAGCTCAGTATGTGTTCCAGCGTGGAAGGCGTGGCAATGCTCGCGAACCGGGCATAATAAACACTTTGGGGATGTAGGAGTACAGATTAAGGCTCCGAGCTCCATCAAAGCTTGATTAAAATAGGACGGATTTTCATGAGAGATAAGCTTTCTTACCGCCTCTTCAAATGTTTTCCTAGTCGATGGCTTTGCAATATCCTCCCATATTGATAATATTCTTGATAAAACCCTCATTACATTTCCATCAACTGCAGGTTCTGGAAGCCCGTAAGCGATGCTAAGAATAGCCCCAGAAGTGTAAGGTCCTACTCCTTTTAACGAAGAAATTTCCTTTTGATTATTTGGAACCTTCCCTCCGTATTTTTCCTCGACTTCCCTGACTGCCGTTTGCAGATTTCTCGCCCGAGAATAATAGCCCAATCCTTCCCAAGCCTTCAGCACCTTATCTTCCTCAGCCTCCGCTAAGGCTTTAGTTGTCGGAAACAGCTCTATAAACCGATTAAAATAGGGAATGACCGTGTCAACTCGTGTTTGCTGAAGCATAATTTCTGAAACCCAAACTTTATAAGGGTCCTTGTCTCTTCTCCAGGGCAGGTCTCTTTGTTCAGCTCGAAACCAACTGATTAAATCGTGCTGAAAGGTGTTTATATCTATATGTTTAAGCTCTTCTAATTGATTTTTATTCAATTTTTCTCCTCCAAGATATTGTAAAAAAGTAGTACAATCCTTTAAAAAGGATTAACAATCGTTAAAACGGGAAAATTATATAGACGTATGTTTATATGTTTGACACACATTTCTAGGAGATTGCATTCTTTGATTGTAAACAATATTTGAACTTTTTGCTTCAATTAAGCAACTCTTATAAATTTAACATCTTTTTGTGGTGAAACAAGCAAAAACATAATAAAATTAACCCTATAATGTTTTCTATAATAAGGAGGTTTTTCCTCTTGGATACAGGCACACATATTGTAATGGGTCTCGCTTTAGCTGGAATAGCTACTCTTGATCCGGTCGTAGCAGAAAATTCAGCTACAACAACGAGCGTAATGATTGGGGCCATTGTCGGTTCACAAATCCCCGATATTGATACAGTATTAAAGCTAAGAAGCAACGCTGTCTATATACGCAATCATCGCGGGATTACCCATTCTATTCCTGCTGTTCTCCTTTGGCCTATAGTACTTACTTCCGTCATCTACCCTTTCTTTCCAGGTGCGAATTTACTCCATCTTTGGAGTTGGACGTTTATCGCTGTTTTTCTCCACGTTTTTGTTGATATTTTCAATGCTTATGGGACCCAAGCCTTAAGGCCATTTTCATCAAAATGGGTCGCATTAGGAGTTATCAATACATTTGATCCATATATATTTGGAATTCATATCGTTGGCATTCTAATATGGGCATTTGGTGCACATCCTGGATATACATTTCTGCCTATTTACGTCATGTTGATTTTCTATTATATTCTTCGATTTAGGGCTCAAAAGAAAGTTCATAATGAGGTAAAAAGAATGATACCTGATGCAACTGATATCATTATTGCCCCAACAATGAAATACAATAAATGGCGGATTGCTGTCATGAATAAGCACCAATTTTTTGTCGGACGCGCGGAAAATCATGAAGTGAAAATTATCGATCAATTTTATCGGGTCCCTGTGCCTGAAACACCAGTATTGGAGGCTGCTAAAAAAGATAAAAACCTGTCTGCCTTTTTATCCTTTTCTCCTGTTTATCGTTGGGAAATTGACGAATATGATGAATATTATGAAGTTCGTTTCATCGATCTTCGTTATCGCAGCAATGATTATTACCCTTTCGTTGCTGTTGTGCAGTTAAATCTGGATATAGAAATCATCACATCCTATACGGGATGGATTTTCAGTGAAGAGAAACTCCGTAAAAAACTGGATATTATCCCTGGTTAATGAAAATATCTGGCTCTATTAGCCAGATATTTTTAATGCAGCTTCTTCGGATCCTGTTCCAATAAGTGTTTATATTTCGGATTTTCGGCAACAAATTCATGCAGCTTATCACCGTAGTGTTCAATCCATTGACTAACAACCTTTTCAGTCATTTCACTGCCCTGATATTTCCTGCCTGCTTTAGCATAGGTTGTTTCGAAATCATCCCAAAGCAGCTCAACCCATGTTTGAGCAAGACTTGCTGAAAGGAAGTTATTTTTCTCAAGAAGCCTTTCATATAATCTCTTTTGATATTCATTCATTTTCATGACCTCTTTCCAATAAAAGACCATCATACAGTTTAGTGAAAAGTTAATACTATTATTACGTGATGAGCATTTGCCAATCGCATTTGTTTTTCACGCACTTACATCCCTTGTCAGGAGGAGTTTTAATGGTGCGTAATAAAGCAAGAAACTTCCCAAACCAAATCAAAAATAAATTTGGCGGAGAGCCCCGTGCGAAAGCGGAATATGCATCTACAAGGGCAGACGGAACAATTAATACACAACCCCAAGAAAGAATGAGAGCATCTTCAAACCGCGATAGTGATACACCCGAATTTTAAACTTTTTTCAAAATGAGGAGGCTGTATAATGGCTAAACCGCGGAATTTCTTTAACTCAAAAATTAAAGCACCAAATTTCCGTCCAAAACATGCTCATTCACAAATAAACGGCGAGACTCAGCTCACTCAAAACCTCGTCATTTTAGAGGCGGAAACAAGGAAAAGATCATAGCAGAATTGGAGAGAGGGAAATTCTCCCTCTCTCAGCTTTTTTTCAGCATTGAAATTGGAAGGGCCTCTTCCCCTTCACTGCCTTTCAAACGAAATCCCCAGGCAAACACTCCATTCATATAATCAATCTTAAAGTAAGCGCCAGGGTCCCCTTCAATTTCGTAAATCTCCCCCGCTTTATAATCATCTGGGTTCAATAAATAGGCTTTTGCCATTACTGCCTTTCTTTCAAGCACAGCATACTCATTGACCATTCCCATTTGTTCTGCTTTTCTTGCCTTTTCATTTAGCTTTGATATTTCCTGCTGTAGTTCATACGCTGTCATATCGCTATATCTTTTATCCTGCATTGTATTCACCTTCCTGTCATGCACCTTTTCTAAGTTAAAGGTTATCCTAATAGTATCCATAGTAAAGTATATTGAAAATCTAACAATTAGAAAAGGGAAAAAGCTACAGCAGATAATCTTCAGATTTGATACAATATGTGATTAAGGCAAACGGATTGGGGTGTTTTAAGGATGAATTCCATCATCATAACAGATGCGGGCTCAGGATTAGCAAAGGTGCCTGGCACCTTAAAGAGAGTCATTTTATAAAAAAAAACTATTCCTTCAATTCCTCGATCATTTGCTCGATCAATTCGATAGAAAATCCCTTACGATACAGCGTCTGTTTCATTTTTTGCTCATATTCAAAATCACTTAGAGCGGAAAATTTCCGATGTGCCTTTTCAGCATGAGAACGAAGTGCCGTCATTTCCAGATCTTCACCTTTGTCCATATCTGTTTCAGTAATGGCTGCTTGAATCATTTCCATTGAATAGCCTTTTCTATAAAGCATCTGTTCAAGCTTTTGCCTCATCACCCTAGAAGAGTCTTTAGAATTTTTTTGTACAAATTTTTCACAGAGCTTAAGTGCGGTTTCGAATTCGTTTTCATAAGAGTATTCCCTCATAGCTAATTCGATCAAATTTTCAGTTATGCCCTTATCTCGCAACTCTCCACGAATGATTCTTGATCCTTTGTCAGTTGTATTCATTGACGTCCGAACAAAAGCGATGGCATACTCTTTATCATCTAAAAATTGATACTCATATAATTTATGGATAACTTCCCGAATAATCATTTCGGCTACATCTTTTTCAGCTAAATATTGGCGTATTTCTTTTTCCGATCTCATTCTTTTTGATAAGTATTGGATAGCTCTGTTATACGCTTTGCGAATGTCATCTTGATAAGCAATTTCAGATATAGAAAATTCGTCCAGCTCCATGCCTTTTTTTAGGCTGTGCTTAATAATTACATCTTCATCCACGCTAAAGGCATATTTTTCATCCAAAAAAATATTATAACGATCTTTATTTTTTTCCTGTACAGAAATTTTTGTAATGATAGGCATATTTATCACCTCATCTTTAATGTACCATATTTGAAAAAGGATTTATGAAATATATAGAGAACATGTAATGAAAAAGATTAATTACGGAGGATAGATCCATGAAGATTGCTTTGACTGGCGGAACTGGCTTTATTGGTGGAGCATTGGCAAAGGAATTAGTAAAGAACGGGCATGAAATTTTTATCCTAACGAGAGATGCAAGTATAAGAAATAACACTGATAAGATTAAATATATCTCATGGTTAAATGATGGGGATGTTCCAGAAGAAAAATTAGAAGGGATCGATGGTTTAATAAATCTAGCAGGTGAATCCATTAATAGCGGGAGATGGACGGAAACCCGCAAGAAGAGAATTCTGGATAGCCGGATTTCTGCAACAAGAGAAGTATTGAGGATTTTAGTACATTTGAATAAAAAGCCAAAAATTTTAATAAATGCCAGTGCTATCGGATATTATGGCACTTCACCTACAAATACTTTTTCGGAGGACTCTTCAGAAAAGGGAGCAGACTTCCTTTCAATTACTGTACAGAAATGGGAGACTGAAGCATTTAAAGCAAAGGAGTTAGGCATTCGTACCGTTTGCTGCCGTTTTGGCATTATTCTTGATAAGACTGATGGGGCTCTTCCAAGAATGGCCCTTCCTTATAAACTTTTTGCCGGAGGAAAAGTCGGATCGGGTGAACAGTGGGTTTCTTGGATTCATCTAAGAGATGTTGTAAACGGCATCATTTTTTGTATGGAAAATAAAAATATGGAGGGCCCCGTTAATTTTACCGCACCTCATCCTGTCAGAATGAAAGAATTTGGGCAAATTCTAGGGAAGACACTGCAGCGTCCACATTGGATACCTGCACCAGGATTTGCATTAAAATCCTTGCTAGGTGAAATGAGCGTGCTCGTACTTGAAGGACAAAAGGTACTCCCTGAAAAGCTTGCATCCAATGGCTATCCGTTTCTCTTTAAGCATTTACATAAAGCTTTAGCAGATATCTACTAAAAGCTAGTATCAAACTTTTCACTTAAGGGAAAAATAAGGATGGTGTGAATTTTTACCTTATTTTTTTTGAAAGGGTGATCCATTTGGATAAAAAAACAAAGGATAAGAAGAAACGATCATTATCAGCAACTCAAGAGGTTCTATACTCCCGCGAATTCAAAATGGCTGACCGAGCTGGCGGTTATGTGGACAGACCAAAGCATTAATTCCCATCTATATTTTTGGCAGGATTGTTAACAATAAAATACGGAAGCAACTTTTGGTTTCCGTACTTTATTGTTGAAAGGGGTTTTTGCAATGGGTCGTTCACGCGGACAAAGATCTCGAGACAAAAATAAAGCTTCACTTCCACAAGTACCAAAAAATATGAAATCTGATGGCATCGATGAGGAATTCTCACAAGAGCTAGCCGATCAGGCAGATCTTGAGGCTCAAGCTCGTGCCAATGCTGCGAATCAAAGAGTTAAAGGAAAGAAACGAAAGTCTTAAAAAAATAAGCAGCAAGGATTGGCTCCTTGCTGCTTATTACGATTAACAATTAGGCTGCTTGTTTTTCAGTAGTATTTCCGCCTTTTCCTAAAAGGTTTTTAACGTATGGAATTGCAATTCTGTCTACGCCCCAGAAATAAGCACCGCTACCTGTGAATAGTAGAATAATGGCAGTAGTATAAAGGATAGGGTTTACGCTTGTTGTTCCGGCTAATAAAAAGTTAAGGTTCATAAATGCGCCTGCAATAAGTGCTGGAATGGTTGCTGCTCCAAGAATAAGTCCAATTCCTACTAGAACTTCACCATATGCAACTAGGGTACTGAATAAATCTGCGTTCGGTAGAGCAAAGTTTTCTAAAAATGCTGCGTACCAGCCTTGTACTGCCGGGTGATCGCCTCCCGCTTTGGCAATGGCTCCTTGTATAAATCCACCAGCATCAAAACCGCCTGTTACTTTACCCCACCCTGCTTCAATCCACTGAATTCCTAACCAAATTCTTAACACAGTCCATGCAATCGCTGCTTGCGGAGTTTTCCACCATTTCATAATAATCCTCTCCTAATTGAATATATTTGTTTGTGAAGTGATTCACATAGTTCGCTAAAAAAATTTTTCTTTTACATTAATTGAAAGCCGGCCAGCTTTATTCTAGAAAGAAAGTAATTCACTTTGTGAAGTTTTTCACTTTCTTTCTACACTCTTAATATAATCCTTTTTTCATCATTTGCCAATGGCTTTCACTAATCTTTCACAAATATAAATTCAATTATGGCTAATATTTGAACATGAGTTGCACATAGCGTTGTGGGTAGTGTGGGTAACTGCTTAAAGGTCCTTTCATAGAATGGTTTTGTGGAATCTTTTCTGTGGATAAGGCTGTGGAGCATTTATCATTATAGACTTTTAGTTATTAATAAACAGGTGGATACTTAAATGCGCTATATATAGCTTCAATAGAAAAAAGCATGAAAAATCGAAATGATTTATTCATGCCCTTCTATTATTAAACGTTTGCTTTTTCCTCTGTCTGTCCATGCAAATGATAATAAAAACCCTTTTGCTTAAGTAGTGACTCGTGTGTTCCCTCTTCAATCAATTCTCCTTCATGAAGCACAAAAATTCGATCTGCATTTTGTATTGTATTTAAACGGTGTGCAATGACAAAGCTTGTTCTTCCCTTCATTAACTCCAGCAATGCGTCCTGAATTTTCAATTCAGTTATCGTATCAATACTGCTTGTAGCCTCATCTAAAATGAGAATTAACGGGTTGGCCAGAAATGCCCTTGCAATGGATAATAACTGCTTTTGCCCCTGACTAATGCCATTTCCGTCTTGGTTTAATAATGTGTTGTATTGATTAGGCAGCTTCATAATAAATGAATGTGCATTTGCCATTTGAGCTGATTTGACCACTTCCTCGTCAGTTGCTTCAAGCCTTCCGTAGCGAATATTCTCCATAACCGTTCCTTGAAACAAAAAGGAATCCTGCAATACATACCCCATATGCTTTCGCAAGCTTTCTTTCTTTATTGCCGAAATAGGCTGACCGTCTATCAGAATACTGCCGCTGTCCACCTCGTAAAAACGTGACAGCAGATTAATCATCGTTGTTTTGCCCGCACCAGTAGGTCCGACAAATGCAGCGGTCTCACCAGAAAAAACATGAAGATTCATATTTCTTACAGTGTTGCCTTCCTCTTCATAAGAAAAGTTTACTTCGCGAAATTCAACCTCTCCTCTTACATTTGAAATTTCTTGAAGGGCGTATTCATTTTGAGATTCGACCTCTTCATCAAGAATATCAAATACCCTTTCTGCTCCAGCAATTGCTGAGAGAAGTGTATTAAACTGGTTAGCTAAGTCGTTCAATGGACGGGTAAACTGGCGGGAGTATTCTGTAAAAATGACAATGGCTCCGATGGAAATCAGTCCTTTTAATGCAAAGATTCCGCCTATACCTGCGATGATTGCAAAGCTAAGATTGTTAAGGAAGTTCATCAGTTTTGGTATAAAACCCGAATACGTCTGCGCCCAATATCCTGCACCCCTTAGCCTCCCTGCTTTTTCTACAAACTCATCCGTTACCTTCTGTTCCTGGGAAAAAGTTTTAATTATTCTTTGCCCAGATATAGTTTCCTCAATAAATCCATTCAGTTCTCCGAGATTTCTCTGTTGCTCTTTAAATAATACCCCTGTCCGCTTCGTAATCCACTTCATCCCTAAATACATAAGTGGAACAATCGTTAAGGTCAGCAAAGTCAATAGCGGACTTAGCCAAAGCATAACTGACACCGTGCCAATAAGGGTAAGGATGCTAGAAAAAATCTGAATGACTGAGCTGTTTAAAGTAGAGCTGACATTTTCAATATCATTTGTAATTCGGCTCATTAATTCTCCATGCTGTCGTTTATCAAAGAAGGGAATGGGCAGCTTATGCAAATGCTTGAAAAGATTTGTCCTCATTTCAAAGACTGTGTTTTGCGCAATTCCAATCATCCAGTAATTTTGAAACCAAAGGGAAAGCGAGTAAACAGCATAAATTCCTGCCAGTCCAAAAAGGAGTGTAATAAAGCCATCGCTGCTTTTAGTCACAATATATTTATCAATGGCCATTCCAACTAAAAAGGGACCTAGCAGCCCTAAGAATGAACTAATAAGAACCATTAAAAGAACTAGAAATAATAACCCTTTATTATAGGAAAGAAATTGCCAGATTCTTTTTATCGTTTGTTTGTAATTTCTTGATGTAGTTTTTTGTTTTCCCCTTGCTTTTTCATGAAGTTTTTCATTTAAAGACGTATTTTTCTTATATTGAAATGGTCTTTTCATCTCATTAAGCATAATTTCTTCTCTCCTCTCTCATTTGAGATCGGAAGATTTCTCGATAGAGTGAAGATTTCTCTAACAGGGATTCATGGGTTCCTTCTGCTAGGAGTTTCCCTTCCTCCAGAAGTAAAATCCGGTCTGCCTCCATCGCTGTGCTGATTTTTTGTGTGATGATGAAGGTCGTACATGTATAATTCTTTAAAGCTTCAAGTAACTTTGCCTCTGTTCTCCTATCTATAGCACTTGTGCTATCGTCTAGAAGAAGAATTTTGGGCTTCCTAACTAGGGCCCTCGCAATGGATAGTCTCTGCTTTTGCCCCCCTGAAAGATTCACTCCCTTTTGCCCAAGCTTCGCTTCAAACATATTTGGAAATCCTTTGATGGTCTCATAGATTTGGGCATCTTTTGCTGCTTCAATGATTTCGTCCATAGAGGCATTTTCTTTTCCCCATGCAATATTTTCTTTTACTGTACCAGTAAACAAAACAGCTTCCTGTGGCACAAATCCAATTTTCCTGCGCAGATTTTCCATTTTCATTTCACGGACATTGATTCCATCAATCAGAACCTCCCCATCATTCACATCATAAAGTCTTGGAATAAGCTGAAATAGAGAGGTTTTTCCTGAGCCGGTTGCCCCTAATATCGCCACCGTTTGTCCAGGGTTTACAGTAAAAGTAATATTCGTAAGCGCCGGTGATTCTGTATCTGGATATTGAAAGGAAACATGCTTAAATTCAACCTTCCCTTCTTTTACATAGAAAGTTGAATCGGCATCTTCCTGATCAGAAAGATCCACCTTTGCATCAAGAACTTCAACAATCCGATTGGAAGAGGCATGAGCACGGGAAAAAGCCATAATAATAAAGGAAAAAATCGAGAATGCCCCGGTAATTCTAGTCGCATAGTTGACAATAGCAACCACTTCCCCTACCTTGACTCCGCCGCTATTCACCTGGATGCTTCCAAACCAGAGCACACCTAAAATCGAGATATTCATAATAATCAATAGCACAGGCATCGTAATTTCCATTAATCTCAATGCCTTAATCGTTTGATCCTTTAAATCCTCATTTGCACGTGTAAAACGTTTTACTTCGTGCTTCCTTCTAATAAAAGCTTTTATTAGCCTAATACCTGTTAAGGTTTCTCGCATGACACCATTCACTGTGTCCAATTTTTCCTGGACCGTTTTGAATAGAGCTCCCCCGATGCTCATGAGCCACTTTAGAAAAATAAATAAAAAAGGAACAACTATGAATAAAATAAGTGCCAGCTTCACATTGACGAAAAATGCCATGAAAAGCCCGCCAATAATCATCAGTGGAGCCCGAAGCATAATTCGCAGACTCATAAATAACGTATTTTGGATTTGGGTGATATCATTCGTCATCCTCGTAATTAGAGATGATGCTGGAAATAGATTAAAGTTGGCAAAAGAAAAAGATTGCACCTTTTCAAATAGGCTTCTGCGAATATCAAATCCAAAGCTCTGACTTGCATGGGCTGCATAAAAGGAATTGAGTACACCTGCCGCTAAAGATATAAGTGAAAATACAAGCATGATGCTTCCCCATTTAATAACAACAGATAGATCACTTTTTAAAATACCCTCGTCAATAATCTTTGCCATGAACAAGGGCTGAACAAGTTCGACAGCAAGCTCTGTCAGCGTTAAGGCAAGCGCAACAGCTACCGCTATCCGGTAGGGCTTTAAATAGGATAATACCTTTAACATTCGTCTTCCTCCAAAGCTGTTTTCGAGTGTTAGCACTATATTTATACAATACTTCGAATCCCTAAATAATAATCGATAATCATATCATATCTCTTTTTACGGAATATTTAAACAATAAAGTGAAGCTTCAATCAGTGGAGGTTTTTCAACGCATAGTAATTGCTAAAACAAATGAAGACATTAGGACGTGGAAATCTTAGTCGGTATTATCCCCCACTGATTGTTAG
>NZ_JBALOW010000050.1:130181-133159 GCF_036965085.1 Bacillus sp. JJ1532 | reverse complement strand
CGTGGCGTTCTTAGTCTGTGTTCCTACAATCGGGCCTTTACGGGCTGTTGATCTACACATAGTAACTTTTTTTACTCCACTTCTTGAAATGGGGATCTTACAGCCCGTTAATCTGCGATAAACTTTTTGTCCAAAAGCAACAAAAGAACAATCAAATAATTGTATTACACTAACATTGTAGATAGTTGTCACAGAATTGTAGAATTTAAAGTAATAGAAGAAATACCATTATGCGGGGATTTACTGCAATTTCGGAGGTGTTTATATAAGTGGAAGCATTAACAAGGGACTTTTTCTTATTTCTTTCAAAGAACGATCTTCTTAATAAAATCGCTCAAAAAAGAGGAGGAAAGTTTGCACAAGGTAAACTGATTGGCGGATTGGATTTTCCAAGCTCAATTGAATTTATCAGAAAATTGAATAATCAAGGATTATCTGTAACAGTCGACCATTTAGGAGAATTCGTCAATTCAGTTGAGATTGCAAACGAACGTACGGAAGAATGTATTCGTACCATCGAAATGATTAGCAAGGAAAAGCTGGATTCTCAAGTATCTCTGAAAATGACCTCATTAGGACTTGATATTGATCGTGATTTAGTTATGAAGAATATGACTAAAATTCTCGATACAGCTGAAAAGCATCAAATCATGGTGACCATCGACATGGAAGATGTGCCTCGCTGCCAGGCTACGATTGATATTTTCAAACAGTTAAGAGAAAAATACAGCTGTGTCAGCACGGTTCTTCAAGCCTACCTCTACCGTACTGAGCAGGACTTGAAAGATCTTAGCGTCTATCAGCCATTCCTGCGTCTTGTAAAAGGTGCTTATAAAGAAGCGGCAGATGTTGCCTATCCTGATAAGAAAGACGTGGATGAAAATTATAAAAAGCTCATTGAGCAAAGCTTATTAAGCGGCAATTATACAGCGATTGCTTCTCATGATGATCAAATCATCGAGTATACGATAAATCTTGCCAAAGAGCATAACATCCCAAATGATCTTTTTGAATTCCAAATGCTTTACGGAATGAGAAATAAAACACAGCTTGATTTAGTTAGGCAAGGCTATAAATTCCGTGTCTACGTACCTTATGGTTTAGATTGGTACGGCTATTTCATGAGAAGATTAGCAGAAAGACCAGCCAATATTGCATTTGCTTTCAAAGGTATGGTAAAAAATTAAGAAAAAAATCTCAAGTAACTAAAGGAGCGAAAAAAATGATCCCATACAAACACGAACCATTTACTGATTTTTCAATTGAAGAAAATAAACAAGCATACTTAGAAGCTATTAAACTCGTAGAAGGCTACCTTGGCCAGGATTATCCTCTTGTAATCGGCAATGAAAAAATGACAACCGATAACAAAATTGTTTCCTATAACCCTGCTAATAAGCAGGAAGTAATCGGAAGTGTTTCGAAAGCAAGCAAAGACCTTGCTGAAAAGGCAATGCAGGCAGCTGTTACTGCATTCGAATCTTGGAAAAAAGTAAAACCTGAAGTGCGTGCAGACGTATTATTCAAAGCAGCTGCAATTATTCGCCGCCGCAAACACGAATTCTCTGCCCTTCTGACAAAAGAAGCTGGTAAGCCATGGAATGAAGCTGACGCAGATACAGCTGAAGCAATCGATTTCCTAGAATACTATGCTCGTCAAATGCTGCGAATCAAAGACGGTGTTCCTGTCGAAAGCCGTCCTGGTGAATACAACCGCTATGATTATATTCCGCTAGGGGTAGGCATCATCATTTCACCATGGAACTTCCCGTTTGCGATCATGGCTGGAACAACAGTTGCAGCAATCGTAACTGGAAACACTGTTCTCTTAAAACCTGCTTCTACTACACCAATTGTAGCTGCTAAGTTCGTAGAGGTAATGGAAGAAGCTGGACTTCCTGCAGGCGTTCTAAACTTTGTTCCTGGAAGCGGCGCTGAAGTAGGGGATTACTTAGTTGATCATCCGAAGACACGTTTCATCTCCTTCACGGGCTCTCGTGATGTCGGTCTTCGCATTTTCGAACGTGCTTCAAAAATTAACGAGGGCCAAATTTGGATGAAACGCCTAATCGCTGAAATGGGCGGTAAAGATACAATTGTTGTTGATAACGAAGCTGACTTAGAATTAGCCGCTCAATCGATCGTGAAATCAGCTTTCGGATTCTCTGGTCAAAAATGCTCTGCATGCTCACGTGCAGTTATTGTAGAAGACGTATATGATCAAGTATTAGACCGTGTTGTGGAATTAACTAACGAGCTTACACAAGGAGATCCAACCAATCCAACTAACTTCATGGCAACGGTCATTGACCAAAGTGCATTCGATAAAATTATGAGCTACATCGAAATCGGGAAACAAGAAGGAAAGCTTATGACAGGCGGAGAAGGAGACGATTCTAAAGGCTACTTCATTAAACCAACAGTATTTGCAGATCTTTCTCCAGAAGCACGCATCATGAAGGAAGAGATTTTTGGCCCTGTCGTTGGCTTCACAAAAGCGAAGAATTTCGATGAGGCAATCGAAATTGCGAACAACACAGAGTACGGTTTAACTGGTGCGGTTATTACCAATAACCGTGAAAACATGGAAAAAGCACGTGAGGATTTCCATGTTGGTAACCTTTATTTCAACCGTGGTTGTACGGGTGCTATCGTTGGCTATCAGCCATTCGGAGGCTTCAACATGTCAGGAACGGATTCAAAGGCAGGCGGCCCTGATTACCTCCTTCTCCACATGCAGGCAAAAACAACTTCCGAAATGTTTTAAGACATTCATATATCATTAGGTTAGGAGAATCAATCGGTGTGCATTGCCGGTTGGTTCTTTTATTTTTGAATTAAATCCATTACCTTCTGAAAAATACATTTAAAGATGCTTCTATGTTAGTGTTTTTCATGGCAGTACAACAAAGCAGCTACATTGGATCCTCCTATGTTTGCGTTTTTCCTCTAACTACACTAAAACCCTTACATTGAGC
>NZ_JBALOW010000050.1:51784-129925 GCF_036965085.1 Bacillus sp. JJ1532 | reverse complement strand
CGAACTACAACAAAACCCTTACATTGAATCCTTCTATGTTAGTATTTGTCTAGAACTCCCCCCCCCTTACCTTGAAGCCCTTCTTATCAGCGTTTTTCAATTCAAACCTCAGAAACGCAACATAGCTTAATACACTTTTTTAACAATAACTTTGTTTTCTGAAATAACCTAAGAAGGGCTATACAGATAAAACTATTGAAAGTATGATAGAATCTAGGGTTTTTAATTTTACATACATATTAATACTTGAATAGATACGCAGTAAATTTTATGGAAAGGAGCAGCCGTATGAATCAGCCAATCGATAAAATATTCACATTAACAGATATTGATGAAATTACAGATTTAATTAGTTCCTATTTGAAAAAGCCTGTTGTGATCGAGAATGAGCAATTTTCTTTACTAGCCTACAGCTCTTTTTATATCGAACAATTTGATAATGCCAACCAGCAAACCATCTTTTCCAAGCGGTGGCCCATTTCGATTCTAGAAAAATTCATGGATGAAGGTATTGTGGAAAAGCTGAAAACGGAAACGAAACCATTCCGTGTCAAGGAAATTAAAGATATTGGCTTAAATCAGCGTGTCGTTTTAAGCTTGAAACATAAAAATAAAATTCTTGGGTTTATTTGGATTCAGGAAGTTAATGACTTGCTAACTGATGATGAGCTCCAATTTTTATCCAATGTGTCTTTTCATATTGGCAAGCTCCTTTACAAGAAATTGCAGGAAAAGCGAAAGAATGATGAAGAAAAAGATCTGTTTTTCAAGAAAATCATTCAAGATTCTTACCAATCGGAAAATCAAATAAAGTGGGAGGCAGCCAATAAAAATATCATTATTGCAAATTTCTCTGTTATTGTTGTCTTTACAATCGGGCAAAATGACGAGGTAATTTTTGATGAGCTGACAGAGACTGTTCGGTTATTCGCCAATGCTCTCAAAAACCCAACTCATCTTTTTTGTGATCAACTAAAGATTATTGTCGTAATGGGCAGCAACTCCGATCATTCTGAACAATTGTCCGAGAGCGCTAATGAATTAACTAATACGGTATTAAGTCAATTTAAAAATCAGCCTATTTATGCAGGTATTGGCCGCCCTTATACTTCCATTCAAAAAATAAATCAGAGCTATAAAGAGGCTCTTGAAGTAATAAATGCAGCAAAATTTCTTAGATCAACTCAGCAAATTTTCGAATATAAAAAGCTTGGAGTTTTTCGTTATCTTGAAACGATCTCAAGACAAAACGATCAGATGAATTATAGAAACGAAGAATTGCTGATCCTGCAAAGAAAAGACCAGGAAAGCCAAACGGATTTAGTAAACACGTTAGAAGTGTATTTATTTAATAATTGCCGGCTCAAACAAACATCCGATCAGCTTTATATCCATATTAATACACTGAAATACAGAATTAAGCAGATTACTGAGCTAACTGGGCTTGATTTGGATGATTTTAATTTAAAATGCCAACTTTATATAGATTTGCAGCTAATGAAAAAAGGGCAATAAAGCTTTATAAAAAAAGATGCCGATTCTATTAAAAGGGCATCTTTTTTTATCTTCATTTTTCCGGAAGCTTAATATACCCAATTTGTTCAACAATTTCTTGCCCTTGTGGTCCCTGCATCCATTCTAAAAAGGGAACAATAGTTGATTTAGGATTATCCTTTATCGATATAGCGTAAAGGGACGCAGTAAATGGATATGTGCCACTCGAAATATTTTCCGGGTTTGGTTCTATTCCGTCAATGGCGATCAGCTTAATATCAGGATTAGGGTTCATGCCAGTAGCAAAAAAGCGGAATGAGAAGCCAATCGCATTTTTATAATTTCGATAATCGGCGACCTGTTCCATAATTCCGCCCATTCCACGTGGGACCTCCTCTTTAAGCGGCTCCATAATGGGAGTATCCCCCATTATTTTTTGTAATAAGGTTTGACTTCCTGAGTTTTCCGGTCGCTGGAAGGCAATTATTCTTTCATTGCGCCCATTCAAATCGGTCCAATTCGTTATTTTTCCGGAATAGATTCCTTGAATCTCAGAAACACTTAAGCTGTGAACCTTATTATCTGGATTAACAAAGAACACAAATGCCTCCTTGCCAATTGGGGTCATCACTAGCTCTTTCCCTGCCCTCTTCGCCATTTCTAGCTGAGATTTCGATGGCTCCGCACCAAAATAGATGTCAATTTCACCTGAAAGCAGTCTTTCATAAGCATAAATCGTGTTTGTAAAGGTGACGATTTCTTCACCACCATTAAGGTTTTCAATATTTTTATACGTCTCTTTAGCAAAAGCTGAATAAACAGGATAAGCCGCTTCAGCCCCATCTAAAATGGGCATCTGATTTCGTTCCGTTATCGTAAAAGTTGATTCTTCCTGAAGCTGAGGAAGTTTATGATTAGGATTCGTCACTGAATAAGGTGTCAAATCAGTACTAGAGTAGCCTCCCCCATAGTCAAACCCGTACGATGGCAAGACTGACTTACTGCGTTGTAATTGGATGGAAGCACCCGATCCAAAGGCAATGACCAGGACCGAAAAAATCATTATCCACTGTTTCGGTTTATAAACTAGGCGTTCTTTTCTTAGCACCAATGTAATTATCAAAGCAATTAAAAGTGAAATTTCATATGCTATAGGCGCCCATATAAAAAGGCTGCCGACTCCCATAAATGACCCTATTAAAAATATCGGAGCGAATGCAATATGAGAAATGGCAAAATAAAACCACAAATCCGCACCGTAAAACCCCTTACTAATGATCATAAATATTGCCCATAAAATTCCAGTATAAAGGAGTGGCATAAAATAGAGCGGCAGGGCTTCCTTTAATTTATCTGGCTCATTTAGTTTCTTTGCAGCGAAAATCCCACAGGCTACGCCCCCTATTATTAGCGGAATAAGGGATGAACTCATGATATTTTCGACTCCACTACCCAATATTGCCAGCGGTAAAAATGACAGTCCAAAAGGAATTATACCGAAATATAAAATCAGAGCCCCGAGCTTTCTACCCAAAATTGACACATCCCCTCAAAATATTTAGTGTAATTTTACACTTTACACTCTGTTTTTGCAATATATTTTGCTAGTATTAATTAATTTTGGCAAAAAGAAAACAGATGCCAATATGATGACATCTGTTTATCGGGTCAATGGGGGACGGCCCCATCCTATAGTAAATCTCTTCTTAATTCTTCTGCTGTTTTTGGAGACAGGTAAACTGGCGCTACTTCAAAAACAGATTTCGCTCCAGCTTGGCCTTCCTTATTTAAACGGTAAGCAGCTCGTGCATACGCCACTAACACGCTAGAAGTGAATTCCGGATTGCTTTCTAAATTCAGTGAGAATTCAATGATTTGTTTATTATTTTCCCCTGTCTGTCCGCCACGGATCACGAATCCTCCATGTGGAAGCTTGGAGTGGTTAGCTTGCAGCTCTTCTTCAGAAATAAAGTGCACCTCTGTAATATAATCCGCAAAATAATTTGGCATAGTTTTAATTGTCTCTTCTATTTTCGCTTGATCATAGCCTTCTTCTGCTACTACATAGCAAACTCTTAAATGTTTTTCAGCAGTAGAGAGCTGAGGGTTTTCCCCACTTCTTACTTTTTCAACAGCCTCTTCAATCGGAACAGTATATTGTACGGCTCCTTTTACACCTTCAACTCTGCGGACAGCATCTGAATGCCCTTGGCTGACACCTTTTCCCCAGAACGTATAATTTTCACCCGCAGGTAAGATTGCTTCGGCCATTAAACGATTAATAGAAAACAGACCAGGATCCCACCCAACAGAGATAATACTTGTTTTCCCGCTTTCTTTTGCAGCCTGATCAACTGAATCGAAATATTCTGGGATTTTCGCGTGAGTGTCATAGCTATCAACCGTATTAAACCATTGAGCAAACTGTGGGCCTTGTTCAGGCAGATCAGTCGCCGAACCGCCGCATAAAATCATCACATCAATTTTATCTTTGTAATTTTCAGCTTCGGAGATATGTAATACCTTCACATCTTTAACATGAATACTTTCAGGTGATCTTCTTGTAAAAATACTAACCAGTTCCATATCTGGGCATTGATTGATGGCAGCTAACACACCACGGCCAAGGTTTCCATACCCAACAATACCTACTTTAATTTGACTGTTCATAGTGAATCCCTCCATAGCTGATAAACTTTTTTATTTTTCATCTTACCTTTTTTTAAGCAAACATACAACAAAAAAACTTTAGCACAATAAAGTTTTTTTACAATTCAACATCTTCTTAAGTAATTTTTATTGCAAATCTATTACTGCTGAATGAGTCTACTGAATAAACACGTTCAATAAAATCTATTTTCTCATCTTTCATGAATAATACAGTCGAGCTTCTTGTCCCATATCCTTCACTCTGGATAAATAATGGGGAAAGAATTCTTTCCCATTCAATCGCTACACCCGTATTAGGGAGGACTTCGTCTGGAGATTGATCTGCATTTTGCAGAAGATTAAATAGGTCAGTTGAAAGGTTTTTCTTTTTTCCGCTCATTATTGCCGCTAATCCCTCTTTGCCCCGCTTCACCTTTTGCCACTCTGTATTTAATAAATGATTACTAACTCCATAAATTCCTGGGGAAAGCTTTTTGATTTCATTTTCGATATTCGAGTAATAGTATAAATTTTCACCATCATCAGCTAATAGATTATAGCCTGGATAGTTGATGGCATCCGCAGCGGCTTTTTTCATATATTCAAAAGGGGTATCGCTACCCTGCAAAAATCCAGCCACCAATTCTCCTCGTGATCGCTTGCCTCCCACTATTTCATTCGGATCCCGATAATTCGTTAGTGCCGCAAATCTGCCGGAAGTTGTAACTCCCATCCAGGTGCCCATCTTTTCTAAATCCCTGCCAGCTAATATATATGGATGATCCTCCCAGTAATGTGCTGGTGCTGTTGGCCGTGCATAAAATTCATCGCGGTTTGCCGCAACGATTAGCCTATATTCAGGATGGACTTTATAAGCAAATAGGATTAAGCACATGTATTTCACCACCTTCATAAGTAATTACGTTCATTTCGATGAACAAAATCTTTTTCTGAAAAGGAAAACTTCAAATAAAATGGAATATACAATATATAATGTCATGTTTGAAAGGAAAACGCGATGAAAATGAATAAATCCTTGCTTTATGCTGGGATAGCTGTGGTCATTGTGAGCTTAGTTGGAAATTATGCATTTTTTGTTTCTAGCCAGCTTCAAAAGCCGATTATGTTAAAGCATTATTATTATGTTCCGTCCACCCAAGGAAACATCATCCATTTACATTATATTGCGAATCGCAGCGATGAGTTAGACATCCAATGGGTCACAATTCCCGGAATGGAAGGTGAATTTTTTTCGAAAGGACCTCAACATGGTCAAAAATATCGGCACTATGAATTAAAAACATTTTCTCTTGAAGTAAATGAAAGATTTTTAACAAACATCGATGAAAATTCCTTTAGCTTTAATCAAGTCAAAGCTCACCTGTCAAATGGGGACAGTCTGACAATGAATATTGGGGAGATTACATTATATAAGTGGAATGATCGTGTTTTACAATCTCAAATCTCTGGTAGCTCCAGCGATCACACGGGGTATCATATATTAAAGGCTGATGAAGATATCGAAATTACAGGATTGGCAATTCCATATGCGGAAGAATTGAAATCCTCCCTTTCTTTAAAGATAAACAGTAATCAAGTCGAGGTTCAGCAGCACTTGAATCAAAAGGTTCCTGGTGTTTTTCAAGATGATGGAAGATCACTCTCAAAAAATTTATTCCCAATCAAGATGAAAAAAAATGAACTACTGTCGATAAGATATCAATTCTCTTTTCAGCAAAATGATTCTGGCCGTTTTAACTACTATGAAATTCGTGCAGCCTTGGAAGTGCAAGAAATGAACGGACAAACCTTTTCTGAGTATTTTTTTTTTTCGTATCAACCCTATCTAGCTGAAAAGGAAATAAGGGAGATTGTTAAGGGGGAAAATAATGACTAATATTCCTTCTTCCATCAACAAGGTCTTTTGGGGGCTAATCCTAGTTCTAATTGATATTAATATCATAATAATCGATATTCTGCCTGATTTTATTGGCTATATTATTATCGTTTCTAGTTTAAAGCAGCTGCCGACTTACTCTTCGCATTTTTCAAAAGCAAGAGGACTTTCAATCTGTTTAGCATTGCTATCTTTAGTGACAATTTTTCAGGGACCACCGATTCCAATGGATGAATTCAGTCTGTCCAACCTGTCACTATTCTTAATGTTCATTTCAACCATACATGGAATTCTTCATTTATTCATGGTTTACTTTGCAATCCTTGGATTCATTGAAATGGCAGAGCAAGAAGGATTTATGCTGTTTGCGAAAAGCGCGAAAAAAGGAATGTTCATTTACGTAATAGGAACCTTTGCTTCTTTGGCATCCATTCCGTTTTTTATGAACGTTAATGATTCCGAAGGCTTTCTTATTATCGGATTTAGCGCCGTCACGACCTTTATCATGGAAATCATCATACTCGTTTTATTAAGGCAATTTAGAATAAGATTTTTGACCGTATAATCAGACAGTCTGCCTAGTTAGCCGCGATTGACTAGGCTGACATCCGTCATGTCTATTTTAATCCCGGATTATCTGTTGAGCTGATCAGCATTTTCCCCAAATAATAAGGTACCAGCCCAAAAGGACGGGTACCTTATTGTGAAAAACAAGCTATCTAAAAGACAGCCCGATCCTATTTTTAAAAATCCACTAAACTTATACGAAAATATTAGTAAGCTGCCAATGAAAAAAATGAATGTAAGAAGCAACTTCCTTCTCTCTACCTACCTATAACACTTTTGACAAAAATGCTGACGTTCTTTCATGTTGAGGTGCAGTAAATAAAGTAATTGGAGGAGCTTCCTCGATAATATATCCTTCATCCATGAATACTACCCGATCTCCGACTTCTCTTGCAAAGCCCATTTCATGTGTTACAACGACCATCGTCATTCCTTCAAGGGCTAATTGCTTCATGACAGCTAGAACTTCCCCGACCATTTCTGGATCTAGTGCTGAGGTCGGTTCATCGAACAACATTATTTTTGGCTCCATGGCAAGTGCTCTTGCAATCGCAATTCTTTGCTTTTGACCGCCTGATAATGAATCTGGATACGAATCTGCTTTACTGACAAGGCCTACCTTCTCAAGCAACTGGTATGCCTTTTCTTCCGCTTCTTTTTTCCCCTTTTTACGGACCTTGATTGGAGCGATTGTAATATTTTCTAGTACGGTTTTGTGGGGAAATAAATTAAATTGCTGAAAAACCATACCTACATCCGCCCGAATTTCGTTTATATTTACTTTCGGTGCCGTTAAATCCATATTATTAATTAAAATTGCTCCAGAGGTTGCCTCTTCCAATTTGTTTAGACAGCGTAGAAAGGTTGATTTTCCAGAACCAGATGGCCCAATAACAACGACAACCTCTCTTTCATTAATTTTTATATTGATATCCTTTAGAACTTCGTTTTCTCCAAAGGTCTTTTTTAAGTTTTTCACTTTAATCATGTGTTTGACAGCCTCTTTTCAACATTATTTAATAAATACGTTACAGAGAGGGTTAACAGGAAATACGTAAACGCAACTGTCAAATACGGTTCCCAAATACGGAAATATTGCCCTGATGCGGCTCTTCCCCAATACATGAGTTCTGGTGCAGCAATAATGGCAGCCAATGATGAATCTTTCAGCAATACGATGAATTCATTTCCTAAAGGAGGAATCATTCGCTTAAAGGCCTGAGGAAAAATTATAAACCTCATTGAAAGAGATTGGCTCATTCCAAGTGAACGGGCAGCCTCCTCCTGCCCTTTATCAATTGACTGAATGCCTGCTCGAAATATTTCTGCTACATAAGCGGCAGAATTTAACGATAAGGCAGCAATAGCAGAAGCAATGGTGCTCGCCGGGGACATGAATAGCGGCATGAACCCAAAGTGTATGAGAAAAAGTTGAACTAATAGCGGCGTTCCACGGAAGAAATTAATATACCAAATAAAAGGTAATCGAAGCCATTTAATTTTAGACATTTTTCCAAGAGCAATAAAAAAGCCTAAAACACTTCCTATAAGAATTCCTCCTATTGAAAGGCCAATCGTTAACGCTAAGCCCTTCAATAGAAAAGGCAAATAATCAATTATGATATCAAAACGAAAATCCATATCACCCACTCCATCCCTGTGCTAATTCAAGAGGTTGTTAAAAGCGCAGCCCAATCCCCCAAACTTAACTGCTATTTCTCAGTCGAAAGCGCTTTAATTACCTCTAAATCAGGAGATACTCCAAACCATTTTTCATAGATTTCAGTGTATGTTCCATTATCAATAATCGTTTTTAACGCCTTGTTTATTTCACCAGACAGACTGTTGCCTTTCTTAAATAAAATTCCGTAATATTCAGGTTCGAAATTTTCATCATCTGGAATCGCGACAAATTTGTCATTTGGATTGTTTTTGACATATTCGTTTGCCACTGTATTATCTGTAATTACTGCCTCGATATCGCCATTTTTTAGTGCCATAAATGCTACACCAAGGGTTTCATATTTTAATATATTTGAATTATTTTCACCGACTATTTTTTCAAGGGCAATTTGGCCAGTCGTTGCATTTTGTACGCCAACCTTTCTCCCTTTTAAATCTATGGCATTTTTGATATCGGTACCCTCTTTAGCCAAAATCATCAGCTTAGATTCAAAATAAGGATCAGCAAAATCATACGTTTGTTTTCTATCGTCCGTGATCGTTATGGATGTTATGCCAATATCGACTTCCCCGTTTTCAACTAATGCAAATAAAGGATCCCAGCCGACATTATCAATCTTATATTTATATCCTGCTTCATCCAGGATTGCACTAATTAGGTCCACATCATATCCAACTATTTTTCCTTTATCCATATAAACGAATGGTGGTGTTACTGCATCTGTTCCTACTAATAGCTCCTTTTCACCCGAAGCATTAGTATTTTCCGTAGAGTTTTTTCCACATGCAGCTGTAAAAATAACGATGCATATTGTAAGTAGACAGAGTACTAATTGATGATGTTTTTTCATCTTCTCTACACTTCCTCTTTTATTTTTTACTGTACAGGAGTACCCATCAGTCAAGAGCCTTGTCCTCACTGATGGGTCGATTTAACTTAAGGTACAAACCTAGGAATTAATTTTCTCGGTATTCTTAGCCTTTTTTAAATAAGAGCGCCAAGTAATAGCCCATTTTTCTGGATTTTCAAAGAAGTCTTGGTCATCCACTCGATGAATGGTGCTATTATGTGGAGCATTTTTCACGAGTTCTGGATTTGTATAGGCTTCGTCTGAAATTTGTGTTAAGGATGCAATATATTCATCTAAATCTGCTTTAGAGTATGACTCTGTTGGCTCAAGTGTAAATGGTTCTGGTATGACAAATGGATGGTGGCTTGACCAATAATGATGGGCAAAATCAGCCATCCGGCGAGAAACATCATCCGTAGTTACCCCTGTTTCCTTTGTTAGCTGTTCCCAGCTATAACGAACTTGCTCCAGCCTTTTTCCATTAATATAAGGAGCACTTGCCCCGCGGATTTTTAATATTTTGTGATATAAATAGTTATTGTTTAAGACAGCAATTTGGGCTACATCCTTTAAGCCTTCTGCGCCAAGCGCTCTTATCCAAGCGTAGGCTCGAAGAACTGTTTGCGGAACGCCCTGGAATGACCGTACTTTCCCGATACTATGTTTTAAGTTGTCATTCAAAACATATTTTTTATCTTGTTTTTCAACAATTGGTCCCGGCAAAAATTCCTTTAGCTTGCTTAACACTCCGAGAGCTCCTGTCGCAGGGCCTCCACAAGCATGAGGTGTAGAGAATGTCTTATGAAGGTTAAAAAAGCACATATCAAAGCCTGCCTCTTTGGCGCGAGTAATGCCGAGTAATCCGTTGGCATTCGCCTGGTCATAATAGCAAATTCCGCCAGCATCATGGACAATTTTTGTAAACTCTTTAATACGGTAATTATAAATTCCAGTATCTTCTGGATTCGCAACGACAAATCCAGCTGTTCTTTCGGAAACAACCGCTTTTAACTCCTCGATATCAGGGAAGCCCTCTTCGTCTGGCTGTAAGGTGATTATTTTAAACCCTTTAACTGCTGCCGTTGCCGCCGCGGAAGGATGTGAAAAACTAGTTGTAATGATTTCATTCCGTTGTTCTCCTTCACCGTTCGCATTATGGTAGGCGCGTACAATGGAAGCCATCGTAAATAATGATTGTGTCCCGCTCCCTGGCTGGAATGTGAAATAATCCATTCCCGAAATCTCTCGCATGCATAAATCTAATTTATACGTCACTTCAAGAATTCCTTGTACTGTACTAACATCCTGTAACGGGTGAAGCTCAGACATTTTTGGTGATGAAGCAAAGGTTTCGTTTATTTTTGGGGAATACTTCATCGTACAAGTGCCTTGCCCAATCTCAACGTTAAAAGCCGCTCCCAGTGTTTCTTGTGATAATCTCAAATAATGGCGCAAAACACGATTTTGGGAAATCTCAGGAAGATTAGGCTGTCTTTTTCGAACCATTTCAGATGGAATAGCAGAAATTCCATCTCCTACACTATTGATAATTTCATCCTCTACTGCTGGAAGGGAAACTCCTCGCTCCCCGCTTTTGTGAAGTTCAAAAATAATCGGCTCATCCCACTTTGCCTGATGGAAATTTCTAACTTTATGGGATCTATTAATTTTTTGCATGTACATTCTCCCCTTCCTCTTTGCTTTCGATCGAATCTAAGCATTGCTGAATCGTACTAACAAGTTGATCAATATCCTTTTTTGAATGAATTTCCGTAATACAGAATAATGCGCATTGGCCTAATTCAGGAAAATCCTCAGATAAGTCTTTTCCGCCAAAGATTCCATTATCAAGTAAATATTTATTAATTTCCTTCACGGATTTACCAGTATGGTTAAAATCAACCACGAATTCTTTAAAGTTTGTGGATTCAAAACGGGATGCCACTACGCTTGGTATGTTTCCAAGCTGTCCCATTGCATATTGCGATTTTTGCATGATGGACTGTCCTAACTGATACATTCCTGTTGGCCCTAGCAATGATAAGTAGACACCAGCTGTAATCCCCCATAAAGCTGTTTGTGTCCCAACAGATTCCTTTCCGTTCTCCCTTTGGGCAAAAGATGTTCTATCATAATAGACATCTCCGAAACCATATTCACCTTCAACTACAGTCGGCGCAATTCCAAACAATCTCGAAGGATATTCCTGTACAAAAGTAATATCATCATGAGTGGCGATAAATCCTGATTGGCCGCCTCCATAACTCATATGCATCCCAAGCGGCTGAAGATCGCCGCAAACAATATCTGCCCCATAATGGCTTGGAGGAGCCATTACACCAAGGGAGCTTGGATCAACCCCTACCACCGTAATCGCACCCTGGCGTTTTGCTAAACTGCTAATCTTCTGTCCTTGAGTTTCAATAAAACCAAGGTAGGAAGGGTTTTCAAAATAAACGGCTGCTGTATTGGCAGACAGCTTTTCTTCAAGATCTGCCAAATTGATTTGACCGGAATCTTCTTCATAGTCCACAAGTATGCATTCGATAAATGGTGAACAGTAATTTTTAATAACTTTCAAACGGTCCGGGGATATCGTTTTCGGCAATAATACCTCTGTTCGGCCAGTAATACGTCCAGCCATCCGGATTGAGGTTGCCGCAGCTTGAGCCCAGTCAAATGTTGGGACATTGACAACATCCATATCTACTAATTCGGCCATCAAGCTTTGATATTCAAATAACGCTTGATACCTTCCATGGTCCTCATAAGGATCTCCAGCATAAGCAGTTAAAAACTCTGCACGTGAATTGATTTCGTCACAAACAGAAGGAATAAAGTGATTCCAGCAGCCTGCCCCTAAAAAGTTTAAGTACTCTTTTGTATTGATATTTTTGTTTAAAATCCCATCTATATATCTTTTTAACTCGTATTCTGATAATGATTCCGGGATATTCATCTCTTTTTTATAGTGCAATTCTTCAGGTATACCATCAAAAAGCTCTTCAATCGTTTGAACACCAATTTCTTTCAGCATTTCCTCTTTTACTTCTGGAGCTGTATTTGGAATATATGGATGTGCTCCCGCGTTATACTTTCCCATCATGTTTCTCTCCTTTTAATAAAAATTTTAAGCTAATCCTCCGCCGTCAACCGTTAACACTGTTCCTGTTACCCAAGAGGCCATATCACTCGCTAAGAACAGAACACCTTTGGCAATATCAGATGGCGTGCCAATTCTTTCTAAAGGACGCCCAACAGCAGATGATTTAAGAAATGACTCTTCCTCATGCTGTAATTGCTTCGCTTCATCTCTAAGTAATGGAGTATCTGTATCACCAGGGCATATACAATTGGCACGAATATTTTGTTTTCCATGATCAATGGCCATTGCTTTCGTTAAATTGACTACGCCTGCTTTCGCAGCACAATAGGAAGCCGCTAGATCTCCGCCTTTTAACCCCCAGCCTGAACCTGTGTTGACAATACTGCCACCGCCATTATTCGCCATAACTGGGATGACAAACTTTGATAATAAGAAGGCACCTTTCAATGAAACATTTAGAACGATATCCCAATCCTCTTCTGTATGATCAACGACCGTTTTTCTTCTAATAACACCAGCGTTATTAAACAAAACATCAATTCTCCCAAACTCCTGTTCAATCTGTTTGGCAACTGATTCACATTCAGCAGATGAAGTCACATCACATTTGAAAAATACAGACTTCCACCCCCTGTCATTCATTGAACCCGCAACGGCTGTTCCTTTCTCTTCATTAATGTCAATAATGGCTACTTTTGCACCTGCTTCTGCGAACAATTCAGCAGTTGCCAAGCCGATGCCAGAGGCAGCTCCTGTAATGACAACCACTTTATCTTTAAGTCCTAATAATTTTTCGTAATCTAATCCACTCCATGTTTTGCTATTTTCTTTGCTGTTTACGTCAATCATTTTTAGTCCCTCCTTTTTATTACAATCTATTACTTGCAATTACTGTGCCAATTTTCACATTTATTAAATAAATATGATTTTGAAAGAACTTAACTATATTTCAGCAATTTTTGACAGTTTTATTGACAGACTTTTTTGACAGGCATGACAAAAGTTGTGTCAAAAATGGCACATGACACCTCATACGATTGACTATTCTGAATTTTATAAATAGAATAAAAGAGTCTTACATAGAAATTTTTAGGGAGAGTAGACAAATGATTCTGCTAAATTCTATTTCGAAAGTTATCCAAGCTTTTTCTAAACTCCTTCACCTTGATATTGCCTGCTTTAATCCTGATGGAAAATTAATTGCCGCAACAGAAAACTATATTCACATTAAGGGAGAAAAGGCATACGCTCCATTCTTTAAAACTCTTTACGGCAACCACATTACTTTTCTGCATCAGCCGGGAAAAATGAATATGTGCACAGGATGTCATTTCATCAATAATTGCCCTTCTAAAGCAGAGCTAATCCAAGACATGATCATCCATGGGAAAAAATATGGGTATATTTCATTTGTCAGCTTCTCTGATGGGAATGAAAGGATTTTAATAGAAAATCAAGACTATTACATAAAGTGGCTATCACAATTAAAAGAAATCATTGTTTCCATATTGAGGGATAGTAATGAAATGAAAGTGGAGGAAGCAAGTTCAAAAACAGCGCCAAACTATATTTTTGGAAAAAGTCCTTCTTTCCTTCAAATTCAAAAAATTATTAGAAACATAAAAAATAGTTCCTCCTCCGTATTAATTACTGGAGAAACAGGTACGGGAAAGAGCTTACTAGCTCAATATATTCATAGTACAAGTGCTGTCCAAAACGGACCATTCGTTGAATTAAACTGTGCAACAATTCCAGAGAATTTATTTGAAAGTGAATTATTCGGATATGAGGAGGGAGCATTTACGAATGCAAGAAAAAAGGGAAAACCAGGTTATCTTGAATTGGCGGATAATGGAACGCTTTTTTTAGATGAGATTGCAGATTTGCCTTTATCCTTGCAGCCGAAGCTATTAAAGGTTTTACAGGATGGCGTGATTCAGCGGGTAGGGGGAACACGTTCAAGGAAGGTTAACTTTCGCCTAATAGCAGCTACAAATCAATCATTATTTCAACTAATGAATGATCATTTATTTCGAGTGGATCTTTTTTATCGGTTGAATGTTATTCCCATTACTCTTCCTTCATTAAAGGAAAGAATGGAGGATTTACCTTTATTTGTTTCAAGCATAATTAAAAAATTACAGGATCGTACCGGTAAGACGATTTATTCCTATACAGATGAATTCTTAAGATCACTCTCTTCCTATCATTGGCCAGGAAATTTACGTGAGCTTGAGAATGTCATTGAGTATAGTATGAATATGGAAACAGAAAATGTATTAACCGAACAATCTCTTCCCTCCTACCTCTTTCAGAAATGTTTAAGCACTTCTATTGAAATGCACGAACAAGAACCATCACTAGTTGAAGCCGAACGGGAAGTCATTATTCAGAAGCTTCAGTATTACGGTACTAGCTATATTGGCAAGCAAAAAGCAGCCGAAGATTTAGGGATAAGCGTTCGTACTCTATACCGAAAAATGGAAAAACTACATATTCCTTCATAGAAAACTCATATTTCATAAGACTAAATATCAGATAGAATTAGACTTAGAGGACATTGGTTATCATTGGGTGGAAATATTGGATGGAGCGTGCACCATTGACAGTGTTTGGTGACCGCTCTTGGCTTTTTCCTATAAAAATCCCCCAAAATGTCGAAAGTTACATTTTGGAGGATTCCTATTTTCTCCTATTCCGCCTCTGTCAAACTCTTCGCAGCCTCGAATAAAATATGCACCCCATTAGCTAAATGACCTGAATCAGACCATTCCTCTGGACAATGGCTTAAACCGTTTTTACTTGGTACGAAGATCATGCCAACCTCTGTAACATCCGAAAAGACCATAGCATCATGTCCGGCGCCGCTATTGATCGAACAATAGGCAATTCCCAATTCTTCGCTCTTTTGCTTGAGAAGAGAACGAACATTTTCACTAAGTGCTTTTGGCTGAATATATAATTGCTGCTTTACCGAGATCCGAATGCCATCTACTTGATAGGACTGAATTAATGTCTGCACCTTCTCCAGCACACTTTGAACATTCTCTTCTTTTCCTGAACGAATGTCGATTGTGAAAATTGTTTTATCCGGAATAACGTTTGCACCGTTCGGATAGACATGTAAGCGGCCAGTAGTGATGACCGTCCCTTCCCCTTCTTTCTGGGCAAGATCAGGTAATTGTGCAATAATTCTTGCTGCTGTCACTAACGCATCTGATCTGCGATCCATCGGAGTTGTACCTGCATGGCCTGCTTGACCCTCAACCGTTACCTCAAGCTGAGTCAAGCCCACAATCGCTTCTACAACGCCAATTGGAATATTAGCTTCTTCTAGAATCGGGCCCTGCTCAATATGTAATTCTAAGAAAGCCTTCATTGTTTTCGGATCTCTTACCTTGACCAAGGATGAATCTAATCCGATTGCCTCCATCGCTTCAACCGTTGAAATTCCGTCCGAATCCTTAAGTTTTTTGAAATCTTCCTCGTTCAGTGTGCCAATGATTCCTCTTGATCCCATGAGGCCTCCGCCGAATCTCGATCCCTCTTCTTCAATCATCGCAATAACTTCTAATGGATATTTTGGCTTCAATCCCTTTTCTTGAAAAAGGGCAGCCACTTCTAGACCTGCGACAACTCCAGCAGCTCCATCGTATGCACCGCCGTTAGGGACTGAATCAAAGTGAGAACCGACAATAACACTTGGCGTATCCTTCATACTTCCTTCAAGCCTTCCAAAAATATTGCCTAAACCATCTTCACGGACTGCTAAACCATACTCCTCCATGGATTCTTTAATATAGTTTCTTGCCAGTAAATCCTCTTGACTATAGGTAAGGCGAGTTACCCCTTTTCCCGGAGTTGCCGTAAATTTTTGCAATTCTTTAATATGGTTTTCAATTCTTTGTTGAGACTTTGACATATGAATCCCTCCAAAACTAGAACTTACAAAATGAAAGATAAGCGGGCCGATATTACTTGGCCATTTCATTTTACCAAATAAATCGAACCCGCAATATTTTCAATTTCTGTTGAATGAAGTTAAAATTATTTCAAGAATCCTACGAAAATACCTGCTAATACTACGGAAACCATTGTAACGGTGATGAATCCTCCAACAAGCATTGGCGGCAGCATATGACTTGTTAGAACCTCTTGTTCCTTTTTGTCTTTTGTTAATGATT
The DNA here is from genome assembly GCF_036965085.1 of Bacillus sp. JJ1532. NCBI lineage: Bacteria > Bacillati > Bacillota > Bacilli > Caryophanales > Bacillaceae > Bacillus > Bacillus sp. JJ1532. The sequence goes on along the minus strand of NZ_JBALOW010000050.1, from coordinate 113,494 downwards.
TAATGACTTCATTCGTAATTATATAGTCTGCTGGAAATCCATATAATGCTGTCAAGGAAACCGCAAACGCCATTTCTTTACTCACCTTCAATACCTTTCCGATAATGAACGAAAAGATGTACATTCCGATTACACCTAACACAATAGTTCCAACTAAAGGATAGATAATTTCAAGCAACATGCTTGGAGTCGCATTTTTTAATGAGTCAAAAACAAAGAGCATTAAAATCATAATACCTATTCCAAAGCCATTTGCTTTAAATAGAATTTGTCTTTCCAGAAAACCAACACTTCTTCCAATAACGCCAAATACTAAACATAATACAAACGGACTGATCTCGAAAATTGGTGCAAATGACTTTGATACAAGATAAGCTAGTAAACCGACAATAGCTAGACGAAGGAATTTAAAATAATCTGTGTTGTACTCTTTAGGCAGCTTTTTAAATAGCTTCGGTTCATCTTCTTCACTAGAATCACTCTGTTCAGCTTCTAATTTTGATAAATTTCCACTGCGATATTCCTTAAGAAGCCGTTTTCCTTCCTTCTTTAATACGATAGAAGTTAATGGATAACCTGCAAAACCTTGCATGACATAAATAACGATGGCAAATACAGATAAGGACATAAGACCTAATTCTTTTGCACCTTCAGACATAATAACAGCAGAAACGATTCCACCTACTAATGGCGGGATCGCAACTACAACAGTGTTCCAGTCCCAAATAAATGTCCCAATTCCAAATAACGCAGCAATAATTCCTAAAATACCAGATAACGCAATAACGATCGTCTTCCATTGCTTTATTAGTTCTTTAACTGAAAGTAACGTCCCCATATTTGTGATGATTAAATAAATCACCATCGTTGCAACAACTGGCGGTACACCAGCAATAGGTACGATATCCTTCGGGAAAAAAGTCCAATATCCGATAAGAAATAAAACCGCACTCACAAATACGGATGGGATCCAGGCTTTTGTTCGAGTAGAAATAAAATCTCCAATATATAATATGAAAACAACAATGACTAAAGCTAACATTTGGGACATGAGAATCCCTCCCTTTCATTAAAATCAATTTACCAATATTACAAAAGATTCAAACAATTATACGAAAAAAAATGTCTTTATACTGAAATGGAATGTGTACCGGGTTTAGTCGTGCTTGAGAAACAATCCGGTACGTATCCTTCTACTATTTATTATTTTCTAAATAGGTTAAAGTCGCTATTCCTAAAGTTTTCGCTGCGATCAGCATTCCTTTTTCATCGATATCAAATTTAGGATGGTGATGTGGGTAGGTTTCTTCCCAATCAGGATTTTGTCCGCCTGTGAAGAAAAATGCTCCCTTAACCTTTTGAAGATAATAAGCAAAATCCTCTCCGCCCATTTCCGGCTCAATTTCAACAACAGCTTTAACACCAGGTACTTGTTTCGCGAGTTCTACAACAAACTCCATTTCCTCTTTCGGATTGCAGGTTGCTGGATAGCCCTTTTGATAGTCGTACGAATATTCTACATCTGCAGCTAAACATGTTCCTTTAATAATGCGTTCTATTTCAATTTCAATAAACTCACGCGTCTTTTCATTAAAGGTCCTCACTGTACCAGCAAGTGATGCAGAGTCCGCAATGACATTCGGAGCATTCTTTGCTTCAAATGAACCAATGGAAATTACCGCTGAATCAAGTGGAGATACTCTGCGAGAAACAATCTGCTGAATATTGCCAACAAGCTGTGCGCCAATGACAACACTATCTTTTGTGCGATGCGGCTGTGAACCGTGTCCCCCACGGCCTTGGATTTTCACTTTGAAGAAGTCAGCGGCTGCCATCATAGGTCCTTGCCGATATTCAATTGTTCCCACAGGAGCAGTTGCCCAAATATGCTGGCCAAAGATTACATCGACTCCATCTAAACAGCCATCCTCTATCATCGCAATCGCTCCGCCAGGCAGAACCTCTTCCGCATGCTGATGAATAAAGACAACATTTCCTTCAATCTCTTCCTTTATAATATTTAATACTTTTGCCAAGACAAGCAGTGTAGCTGTGTGGCTGTCATGTCCGCAAGCGTGCATAACTCCAACTACTTTTGATTTATATGGCACATCGTTTTCTTCTTTAATCGGAAGTGCGTCAAAGTCAGCACGCAATGCAACTGTTTGGCCAGGCTTTCCACCGCGCATTGTGGCTACAACCCCACGTCCTCCAACACCTGTGCGGACCTCATGGCCTAACTTTTCATGATACTCAGCAATATATTTGGGTGTATTTTCCTCTTGGAAAGAAAGCTCTGGATATTGATGTAAATATCGGCGTACTTCTACCATTTCATCGTAAGCCTGATCTAATAACTCATAAAGCTTGTTCATATTCATTCACTCCCACTTAAACGGCTAGAATATTTTATCGAAATAGAAATATTCAGTTGTTTTTCTATATGGAATATAATAAAATATCTGAAAATTAATTCAATGTTCATTTGTACAATGTTAAGGTCTAATTATTGTATAATAGTCCATAAGGAGTGATTTTATTTGATAAAACAACAGCTATTTACTTTACTTCAAAATAAATTTAATCATATTTCTTTCAAACTATATTATTTCAAAAAAACAAACCAAAGGGCCCAACTCCTATATTCTCATGGTGATATGACAGATATTGATATTCCCTTATTAGCATATCACTCAGTAAAAAAGTACCACGTTCAGCCGAGTACTAATCATATCCTTTACACATTTTTCTACTCAGAAAATGATCAGGTCCATTTTCAACTTTCTAATTCCGCCATCCACTTGTCTAGATTTGAGCTTGATGAACTTTATATCCTTTTTTCTGTAGTTGGTCTAGAAAATAAAATATGCGCAAAAGAGATTGAGCTAACAAGTATGATAGAGAGCACCCTTTCAATCACTGCCTCCCTAAAGCTTGACGAGGTTCTTGATAAGATTGTTAATCAAGCCCTGAGCGTCATTCCTGCTGCAGATGCTGGCTATGTACAATTAGCCAATGATCGAACAAAGGATTTAACGGTAAAATCAGCAATTGGATTTAATAATAAGCTGCAAGCAATCAGAGTAAAATTCGGGGAATCCATTACAGGAAGAGTATATCGCGATGGAAATCCTGTAATCTATTACTCAAAATCCGAAATCTACGAAGGAATGGAAACTCTTTCGAAGAGGAACTTCACTAATATTCAAAACGCTAGTGATCATTCTAAATTAAGATCCCTCATTTCAGTCCCTCTAAAATTAGATAACGAGCCAATAGGTGTCATGACTGTTCATCAATACGAAGCGGAAGGAAAATTGACAGAGGACGATCTTCGATTATTAGAGGGCTTCGGGGCGCAAGCAGCAATTGCCATTCAAAACGCAAGACTTTATCAGGAAAAAAATGCTCAATTAGAAGAAATCACAGAATTAACAAAACGCTTAGAGGAAAAAAATAGACTCCTATTAAGGAGAGCAGAGATTCATGAAAACTTAACTCGTCTCTCCTTACAAAATAAAAGTGTAGAGTACATCATCAGGGAATTAAATCGAATGATGGGCAGTGAGGTTTTCTTTTTTGATAATCTAGACTCCGAGCTTTTTCCGAAAAAAACAATTCATTATCCATATTTAAGCAATGACGAGTTTGCTGAAATCCTCAGGTCTAAGACAAAACCATTTTATATAGATATTAATGATGAGAAGGAAATGAAATATTATGTATATCCGATATTAACGGACCGCGTTTCCCTAGGCTGTTTTATTATCCCGTTTCTAAAACCGATTTCATCCCAAGACAAAATGACCATTGAACAAGCAAGCTCTGTTCTGGCACTAGAGCTAACAAAGCAAAAAACCCAGGCAGAAGTTTATTATAAAAAAACAAAAGAAGTCTTCAATGACCTGCTGAACAATAAAGATTCAGTCGTTTTGGAGGAAATTGGAGAGGCGTTAGGTTTAAATACCAATTCATACTTCTCCGTGCTTTTGCTAGAAATTGTTTCATACACAGACCTGCAAATATTAGAGGCAGTTATTCATCGTCTCATTTCTAGAATAAAGCGGAGGATCCCTGAAAAAGGAACACTCATATATGGATTTCATAATAAAGTCACGATTCTCTTTTCCACAAATCACCCAAGTGAACTTGATGAATTGGCATCGATGTTCGATTCCTTATTATTGAAATGGGGAAACCAAGAAAACATCCCTCTTTACGCCGGTCTTAGTTCCTCTTATAAGGGAATGCACGCCATTTCGAAATGCTATGACGAGGCAAAAAAATCACTTGCTTTTTTAATCACCCGGCATAAAACAGGAGTCATGAATTACAAAAAGATGGGGATCAATCGACTATTTCTCGCACAGCCTTCCCCGGAAATTGAGCAATTTGCCAATGATATTTTGGCTCCATTGCGATCGGAAAGAGCACAAAGCAATGATTTAGAAAAAACACTTTTCACCTATATAAGACTGAACAAATCGATAATCGAAACGTCTGAAAGGCTGCATGTTCATAAAAACACACTCTATCATCGCATAAAAAAGATTGAGGAACTGCTCCAGCTTGATTTCAATGATCCAGATGACTATTTACAAATATTATTAGCCTGCCATCTGCATGAGAATTTTTCTAATAACGAATAGGCTCCAGTTATTCTGTTCTCAAACATTCGATAATCATATGAGTGCCTGTCCATTGCCCTATTGCAAATGATTTCAGGACAGGTACTTTTTTACATTCCTCCCTGTACAAAATTCTGAATATTCATTATAATAATGCGAATATGAAAGATTCTCCTGCTGATTTTTCAACAATTGAATAGAAACACCATGAAGGATCTATTTTGTTCTGAATACTGGGGGAATTAATATCCATGCAAAATATTCAAATAAGAAATAAAAATACGTTGCTAATGATCGGTATTATTTTCGTTGCATTTACTCTAAGATCTGCGATTACCTCGATTGGCCCTTTAACAGGGCACATCCGGGATGAAACAGGAATTTCTAATGGGATAGCAGGGCTGCTAACTACCTTGCCGCTCATTGCCTTCGGACTGATTTCGCCTTTTGTGCCCAAAATCGCAAGAAGGCTTGGAAATGAAATGAGTGTTATGATTGGATTATGTATTTTAGGTTCAGGAATTATGATTCGCTCTGCCGGCACACTTTCTCTCCTGTTTTCTGGAACAATCTTGATCGGCTTAGGAATTGCCGTTTGCAATGTACTGCTACCTGGAATTGTCAAACAATCCTTTCCAAGAAAAGTCGGGCTTTTAACTGGTATTTATACTCTCTCAATGGGAGTTTTTGCTGGTTTAGCACCTGGTCTTAGCATCCCGCTTGCCGATTCGGTTGGCTTAGGCTGGAAAATGTCCCTTGGAATGTGGGCACTAATCATTTTAATAGCTATCGGCTTTTGGCTGCCTCAACTTAAAGTGAAAGACATAACCTTTGATAGCCCCAAACAAAAACAAACCGGCTCGCGCATTTGGTTTTCATCTATAGCATGGCAGGTAACCCTCTTTATGGGATTGCAATCAATGGTTTATTTCAGTATAACCGCCTGGTTTCCAGAAATTCTGCATACTCAAGGATTTAATATTGCTATTGCAGGCTGGATGCTTACTATATTCCAATTTTCTGGGTTGCCTGCAAACATCATTATTCCTATTCTTGCTGATCGGCTTCCAAACCAAAAAAGTATTGCCTTAGGCATTGGCCTCCTATGCTTAACTGGTTTATTCGGATTAATGTTTGTCACGAATAAAGCCCTTATTATCTGTTGTATTATTATGCTTGGAATATCCCTTGGAGCAGCTATTAGCCACGGTCTAACTCTTATTGGGCTGCGGGCGGCAAATGCAAAGCAAGCCTCTGATCTTTCTGGGATGGCGCAATCTGTTGGGTATTTATTAGCAGCACTTGGACCATTTATGATTGGTTTCATATTTGATTTCTTTCATACTTGGACGATTCCGTTAATTCTGCTTGTTATCATTACAGTTATTTACACGATAGCTGGAATTGGAGCCGGACGAAATTTATATGTTTTACAGGAAAAAACAAACACACACGAGCATAAGAAAGCCCCTTCCACTATTGCTTAAAATAGAACTATCATAAATGCAGGAATTTTCCCTTATATCTAGTATTTTATTATTATCCATAATAGAAAAGAGGTAGCTACTTGAATAGAAGAGTTCTAGTATTAGGAGGAACCCAGTTTTTCGGAAAGAAATTAGTTATGAAGCTTTTGCAGAATGGCGATAAGGTTACAGTTGCCACAAGAGGAATAACACCGGACCCATTTGGAGATCAGGTGGAAAGATTAAAATTGGATAGGCGAAATAAAGAGTCGATTTACGATACACTTGCGGGTCGTCAATGGGATATTGTCTATGACCAAACATGCCAATCCCCGCTTGAGGTACAATATATATTGGAGGCCTTAACAGGAAAAGTGAGAAGATACATTTTCACATCTACTCAGGCAGTCTATGATTTTGGGATTAATCATAGGGAAGAGAATTTTAATCCATACGAGTTTCTTTATGAGCAACGGCCGAGAGAAGAATATAGTGGATATTCCGGCTATCAAGAAGCAAAGCGTTCAGCTGAGGCTCTATTATTCTCTCAGAATGAAATCGAGGTCTCAGCTGTCCGTTTTCCAATCGTTATCGGCAAGGACGACTTTACAAACAGATTAAAGTTCCATATAGATAAAATCATTAAAGATGAAGAAATCGGCCTTTCCAATCCTGAAGCCAGATATAGTTTTATCTTATCTGATGATGCTGCCCAATTTTTATTTGATATAGGCGCATCCTCTTTCACTGGCTCTATCAATCCTGGCTGTAAAAAGGATATTTCACTTAAGGAACTGCTAGGAAAAATCGAGTCGCAATTAAATCTAAAGGCAAAAATTACGGATAAACTAACAAAGGAAAATGCCTCTCCTTATTCTTTTGAAGGCTCTTGGTCTATTAATACAAGTAAGGCAGAAGATCTTGGATTCACCTTTGCTGATTTAGATGGAGTGTTAGAGGATTTAATCAATTATTATTCAATTAGTCATGCACAAAATACTTAAAAATAAGAGCAGGAGCTTTTCATAAATGTGAATAGCTTCCTGCTCTTATGCCCTATTTTACTGGAATCCAGATTTCCGAATAATAATCAGAACTAGATGCGTCATCATCAGGATATACTTCTAATTGTGGTACACCTTCTGCATGCTCATAGCCGCTTGTAGGGAACCACTCCGAGTAGATTTTCTTCCATGTCTTCTGCATCGCCTCAGGCATCGGTCCATGTACTTCAAATACAACCCATTTGGCAGCTGGAATATCCAATGTTAAAAACCCTTCAGGTGCATTTCCATCGTATTCGGCTGCCACCCAATAATCAATTGCCCCAGATGGCCCATCTCCTTTTTTATCAGCACACACACCTAGCACACCTTTGATTTGCCCATTGTTCAGACGTGCTACCTTTTCACTTGTTCCATCATTAAGAACATCATCCCACAGTTTAGGAATGCCTATTAAATTTTCCCCATTGACAATGGAAAACTCCCTCTTAATGCCAACCACCTGAAAACCATCTCTTTCTAATACATTATACTTCATCGGTTCTGCTCCTTTCAGAATTACCTGTATGATCAGGCGTTCATAGAATTTCAGCTTTCCCATATATTTTCGCGCTTCAGTTGGTGAAACACCATGCTGTCGGCGAAATGCCTTTGTGAAAGCCTCAGGAGTGTCGTAGCCATATTTATAGGCTAGATCAATAATTTTGCAGTTTGTTCTAGAAAGCTCCTGAGCTGCTAAAGTTAGTCGCCTTCGCCTTAGATATTCACCAACAGATATATCTGTTAAGATCGTGAAAGTTCGCTGAAAGTGAAATGCCGAGGCATTTGCTTGTTTAGCTATCTCATCAATTGTAATATCCTCATGCAAATGATCCTCCATATAGTCTATCGCCTTTTGAATAGATTCAATCCAAGCCATCGTCTCACTCCCTTGATTTCATATTAACAAAAGCAGGAAATAGAATCCTGTCAATTTATGCTTTGTTTGGACAGTGCGTTAATTCCTTTCCATAAAATCTTTTTCAAATAGATAGATCGTCTTTGTAGGTTAAAAAAGAACAGCTGCCAAGGCTGTTCTTATTAAAAAACCAATCTTATTGAAGTTTAAGAATAATTTTCTCTGCTATATTTGCCCCATTTTCAATGCAATCTGGAATACCCACACCGTAATAAGAACAGCCTGCAAGCATGATTCCTGGATAGAATGCTGACAGTTTTTCCTCTAAATTTTCTACTATATGCGGGTGGCTGATTAAATAATTCGGCATACTGTCTGTCCATTTTGTAATCTCGCAACTAACAGGCTCAGCTGTGATCCCTAAGCTTTTGTGAATATCCGAAAGAGCTGTATGCAGAAGTTGGTCTTTTTTCATTTCTGATAAAGATGAGAATGAAGGAATACTGCTTTTATAAAAAAGTCTGACGAGCAAATTTTTCGTTTGAGATGTGTGCTCCCACTTCCGGCTAGTCCATGTACAGGCATTACATAGTACATCATGACTTTCCGAAGTAATAAACCCTGTTCCATCTTCAGGAAGAATACTGTCTGGAACATCAAAACCAACATACATGCTAATGAGAGAGCTATTTCTAAATTGGGAAAAGCACTTTTCCAGCTCTGAATCATTAAATAACTCCCCGGCCTCATTACTAGGTATACTTAGAACAACATAATCTGCTTCAATTATTTCTTGATTATGCAATATGACTTGATATCGCTCGCCGCTTTTCTCTATTTTATTTATCTTTGTATTTTTTAATATTTCAGCATCACCGAGTTTTTCTTCATAAGTATCAATAAGCTTCCCTAAGCCGCTTTTAAAGGAAAAAAACTTCTTTCCTCCCCCGCTTTGAAATTTTTCCTTATTGGCTTCAAACCCTTTTATAATGCTGCCGTATTCCTTTTTGTAATCCAAAACATATGGAAGAGTTGAGCCGATTGTGAGGTCGCTTAATTTTCCTGAATATACACCTGATAGTACAGGGGCTATTTGTTTTTCAACTAATTCTTTCCCTAGGAAATATTCTAGGAAATCACCAATGGAATCATTTTTTGTAAATGTATCGTTTTTTGTATATAAATCCTTCAGTGCTTCTACTTTTCCATCAGCAGACACAAGCGTAGTCTTTGCTAAGGACTCAACACTTGTCGGAATTCCAAACACTGCATCAGCAGGAATCTGCTTAAGTTCATTCTCGGTATAAATAAATGACCGTCCGGAGGCATTATAGACAACTTCATCTTCTAATCCAAGTTCTTTAATAAATGTCATCGTATTGACTTTACGGGAGACAATCGAGTCAGCTCCCGCCTCCATAATAAAGCCACGATCTTTAACCGTGCGAATTTTCCCTCCGAGCTCTGGAGAAGCCTCTGCAAGAATAAGCCTATCATCAGATTGATTGGCTTTTTTCCATTTATGTAACTCATATATGGCAGATAATCCAGTGATTCCTCCGCCAATGACTAATACTGTTTTCAATTTTGACACCCCTGTTTTTAATCCTGATTATAAAAAGTGTACCATACTTAGTCCTTCAAACCCTACGGTTCATCTTCCAACAATTTTGTGACTAAAAGGGTCTTTTGATTTTCTGAGACTGTTTGTCCTTTAAACTGCATACAGTTGTATAAAGGAGGGGTTGGCCATTAAAACATCCATTTCAACGGACCAATTAATTCGATATGCTGTGGCCTACGTATTCATCATCGCTGGAATAATAAAATTTATTAATCCTGAGATGGGGACTTATTTTGTAAACTTAGGACTGCCTTATCCGATTTCAGTGATGTATATCGTTGCCATAGTGGAATTAATCTGCGGCGTCTTAATTTTATTAAATAGAAGTGCAGCAAATGCAGCATTGCCCTTAATTGGCATCATGATTGTCGCTATTATTTTAACGAAGATTCCAACCTTGCATACTGGATTTTTTCAATTTGCAGCCAATGCTCGGTTAGACATTGTGATGCTCATTTTGCTGTTTATTTTATATAGTCAGCCAACTAAAAGGGTTTAAACATTAAAGCCTGTGCAGGGGAATAGTAAAATCCATGCACTGGCTTTTAAAATAGGAGAAGAAAGTTTGGAATAAAATCCTTACATTAAACTCTCCAACGACTGCTTATTGTTCAATCGGTAAAATCACTTCTACCTTAGTTCCCTTGTTCATTTCACTTTCAATCTTTAATTGACCTTGATGATCTTCTACTATTTTTTTGGTCACGATCAGCCCTAAACCGGTACCATCAATCTTTGTTGTGTAAAATGGGGCGAATAGATTTTCCTTATCAGATTGACTAATTCCACACCCCTGATCAATAAAGCTAAAAGATAATGTATTGCTTGTCTGAAACGAAGAAACTACCTTTAGCTGACCCCCATTATGCATAGAGTCAATACCATTTTTAATAAGATTAATAAATGCTTGCTTTAACTGATTCTCATCACAAACAACTAAAGGAATATTCTCGTCAATTTCTAATGTAAGCGCTATCCCTTTTTGGCTGGCCAGCTGCTGATTTATAGATATTACATAGGAAAGAGTTTCATTTATATTTTTCAATTGAAAGTGAGGAGATCGCGGTTTGCCAAGTACCAATAAATCATTTACGATCGAATTAATTCTGTCTATTTCTTGATCCATAATGGAAAAATACTGTTGGTCATCTACGTACTTTTCTTTTTGCAGCTGGGTAAAACCCTTTAAGGAAGCTAGGGGATTTTTTATCTCATGTCCTATTGAAGCAGCCATTTGCCCAATAAATGCTAGCTTTTCCTTATGCCGCATCTCCTCGTGTATTGAAGTCAATGCGAAAATATAGGAAGAAAAACGTCTCATAAAAATATATGCAATCACAGATAAAATACTAATAATGGCCATCGGAATGACGACTGCTGCCGATTTTATATAGATTCCTACTATTAAATATCTGCATAACGAAACGCCGACCACCGTCCAATAAAAACGTTGGTTAATAAATATAGGAGAAAATAAAAGCAAGATAAGCTCAGCCGCATTTCCGCTTCTATACTCGCCAGGTTCCCCCAAAAACATGATAATATCACTTAATGCCGTGATTCCCAAATAAACGAGAATATATAAGTACTTAATGATATGAAGCCTATTTCTTTTCATCAGCAGATACGAAACAGGGATTAAGCTAATATAGATTACATAGTTCCAATAGCTTAATGGGCCGATTAGCCCAGGTTCGGTGTTCGAAATAAACTTTGGATAAAGATAATAATAAAAAATATCATACAAAGCTAAGGTGATATAAAAGGATAGTAAATAGGCAGAAAGTGCCCGCTTTTCCTCATTTTGCAGTAAATAGTCTACTTTCACTTTGTTCATCAGAGTTCCTCACAATAAATAATAATACTTATTATACCTCTTTTCGCTAAAAATCGACAATTTCCTCCCCGTCCGCTTAACAGGCTAAAAGAAGCATGAATCATTTGGGCTTTTACCCGTTCGAATTCATGCTTTTAGTATTAGTCATTAATTTTATAAAAAAATTCACGGGCTCTTGCTGCTACCTCTTCTGGGACTTTGTATGTAAGTGGTTCTTGGTGGAGGGCCTGATAGAAATTTATGTCGCTCGTGTCCATCATGCCAATAGTGAAACGCGGTATAAGACGGACATGAATGGCTTGCTTTAAATCCTCATTTAACGAAAAATTTAACGCTAAGTTAAAGCTTGCAAATCCTTGTTCTATCAGCGTTTGGAAGATTGCCTTCAATCCAACTGCGAAATCTGTCCAATCCTGATCATTGAGATCATTTATTGAATATTTTTCGGGAAATATAGCGACAAAATCATTTTGACCTTTCGGAGCGTAGGCATGCATCCAAGCTACATTTCCTTTTTCTCCGATCCATCTTTCTCTAATTGCCTTTTCCGTTTCATAAAGATTGGTAAATACATCCTTATTGCCTTCGTAGTCTTTTGTTTTTTCCTCGAGCTGAGCTTGATAGTTTGTCGGTGAATCTGATGCACAAACCTGAATATGAGGGTGAAGAACACTCCCACCAGAGTTGGGCAAATAATTCCAATTGATAGATGCATAGCCTGCTTCAGGATCAGACTCCATTATTCTATTTAAATAATCCTGTGCAGCCAGAAATGCGTTCGTAATTAACTCTGTTGTAAATTCTTCTAGGCGAACATAATGCTGTCCGGAGAAAATAACAACCCCGTTATGCTTACTATAAGGAAACAGATTCGGAAAGCCTACCGCTTCTCCTTTAATAATTCGCCCATTTTGAGTAATTTCTTTCGGAAAGAGCGGGGTCATTTTCAATAAGTTTTCGTGGCAAAAGGGACATCTAGCCCCCCCATTTTGCTTAGCAATTTCTGTGTAGTCTGGCGGTGTAAATACTAATCCAGAATCATAAATAAGACGAGATGATTCCCCGGTGATCGGATCAAAACGGATCTCAGTCCTCCGCTCAATCAGATTTCCCTTGCTATCATAAAACTTAAACCATTCTTCTTTATTCTGAAATGCTATTGCCATGATTCCTCCCCCTTTTTGCTAAATTAGCATGAATGGATTATATTAAAATGCAAGAACCTTCTGAAAAATATCCTCACACGCCATCGAGTATTACTGAATATTAAGAAGGTTATTGTGATGATGGGTTGTTTACCTAGGCACTTTTCCCATGATTATACCATATTTCGCGTTGATGACTATTTATTCATAGTTGTCGCACATTTTCCATAATCGGATCTAAATGTAAATGTTACAATAGACATGAATCTATACAAAAAGGGGCTTAAAAAATGGCTGAATTAAAACTCGAGCATATTTTCAAAGTCTATAATAAGAAATTTACTGCTGTTAAGGACTTTAGTCTTGATATTTATGATAAGGAATTTATCGTTTTCGTTGGGCCTTCAGGGTGCGGAAAATCAACTACTTTGCGTATGATTGCTGGACTTGAGGAGATTACACACGGGAGTTTCTATATAGATGGAAAAAGGGTTAATGACGTCCCTCCAAAAGATCGAGACATGGCTATGGTTTTTCAGCACTATGCTTTATACTCCCATTTGAGCGTCTATGAAAATATGGCATTTGGATTAAAGCGCCGGAAATATTCAAAAGTTGAAATCGACCGGCGTGTAAATGAGGCAGCCCATATTCTTGGTATTCAAGCCTATTTAGATCGAAAGCCAAACGTTCTATCTGGAGGACAATGTCAGCGTGTTGCATTAGGGAGGGCTATTGTTCGTGATGCCAAGGTATTTCTTATGGACGAGCCACTTTCTAATCTCGATGCAAAGCTGCGTGTTCAAATGCGTTCAGAGATTATCAAACTGCACGAGCGATTACAAACGACGACCATTTATGTGACTCATGACCAGACAGAAGCCATGACGATGGCAACTAGAATTGTTGTTATGCAGGATGGAGTCATTCAACAGGTCGGAACTCCTATGGAGGTTTATAATCATCCTGAAAATATTTTCGTTGGAGGATTTATTGGGTCTCCTGCAATGAATTTTATTAATGGTGTTCTTGAAGAGAGCGGATTTAGAGCAGGAAGTACTATCCTTTCTTTACCTGAGGGAAAAATGAAACTCCTTTGTGAAAGAGGCTATTTAGGTAAAAATATCATCCTTGGGGTTCGTCCTGAAAATATTCATCATGTTTCTACCTCCATAGAAAATGGATCCGTTATTTTGACTCAAGTTGAGGGTTCCGAGCTAACTGGTGCTGAATTAATGATTAATGCGAGTTTAGAGGGTCAAGGTTTTGTCGCACGTCTTGATTCAGACGCTAATATTAAACGCGGAGAAAGAATTAGGCTTGCTTTTGATATGAATAAGGTCCAATTTTTTGATGATGAAACGGAAAAGAGGATTGGATAAATGTAAAAAGGCTATCTGGTAAGGTAGGAAACCTTAAAAGATGGCCTCTCGTTTAATTTAATCCTGATTATGATTTTCAAGGAGATGCGCCTTTGCTATATGCAATTGTGCCATGGCAAAGTGTCATATACACATCATAATTCTCATCTAAAATGACTAAATCAGCATCCTTCCCAACAGCAAGGCTGCCTTTTTTATCAAAGGCATTAAATTGTATTGCAGGATTAGCTGATCCCATTCGGATGACATCCTCTAGTGTGCAGCCCGTATAGGACATCATATTTTTTATCGCTTGTCCTAGTTTCAATATACTACCAGCCAAGGTGCCATTGCTTAATACAGCTTTTCCATCCTGTACAGTAACTTCTTGACCGCCTAAATCGTAGCTTCCATTTTTTAAACATTTGGCTCTCATAGAATCTGTGATTAAGATAATCCGGTCAGAGCCTATCATTTTATGGGCTAGTTTCACAATCTCAGGTTTAACATGTATTCCATCCGCAATTAACTCTACTCTTAATTCCTTTCTTAAAAATACCGCACCTACGACACCTGGCTCGCGATGATGCAATCCACTCATCTGATTAAAAAGGTGCGTGGCATGAGTTGCTCCGGCCTCAATTGCCCCAATAACCACTTCATATGTAGCATCTGAGTGGCCAATTGAAGCAATGACGCCTGTTTCTTTCAAGTGACCGATAAGCTCTATTCCTCCATCAATTTCAGGGGCCAAAGTAACTAGTTTAATATGATTTTTCGCTAGCTCTTGCCATTTTTTAAATATTTCTACATTAGGTTCAATAATATATTGAACGGGCTGAGCACCCGACATTTTTTTATTAATAAAAGGGCCTTCAAGATGAACGCCAAGTACTTCAGCTTGATTCCTATTATTCTGGTTTTCTATATATTCTCCCGCGTTGATTAATGCATTTGCAATTGCTTCCTCTGACTGGGTTATAGTTGTGGCAATAAAGCTAGTTGTTCCTTCCTTTGGAAGTGCAGCTGCCATCGTATCAAGGGCTTCCTTCGTTCCGTCCATGAAATCTGCCCCGTCTACTCCGTGAATATGAACATCAATCAGCCCCGGTATCACTGTATAATTTTTAGGTGTAATTAGTTCTTGAAAGCCATAGACATTAACACTTTTTAAATCTGCCATTTCGCCAATTTCAGCTATCTTTCCAGCTTCTAATTTGATAAATCCATTGTTGATTATTCCTGTCTGGGAATAAATATTAATATTCTTCAACAATAATTTTTCACGACCTAGGTTGTTCACTTCATCACACCCTTGTTAGGTTCCTGACTTTTCAATTTTCGCTTTTCAGGTGCAATGAAGCAGCACCATATATCCCAGCTTTATTTCCAAGAGATGCTTTTATAATTGATACATCTGAATAATTTTCCATGATTAATTCTTTTACTTTCATCGAAATCTTCTTAATGAGGTGTTCCTGTTCCATTACCCCGCCGCCAATAATAATAGCAGGGGGATCAAATATATGAATAAGGGAGGTTAGGCCTAGAGCAACTTCAAAGGTCCAATCTTGTATAACTTTTGCTAGTTTTGGATCTTTTTGATTTTCCTCAGCAAAAATAATTCTTCCATTTAGGTAATCTTTATTTATTTTTTTTGCTTTTTTGACTAATGCAGAAGTCGATGCGTAAGTTTCATAGCATCCTAAACGACCGCATCCGCATTTATGACCTTGTGGATGCGTAATCATATGGCCAAATTCAGCGGCTATCCCCTTATTCCCTTTATATAACTTAGATTCTAGAACAATTGCCCCGCCAATTCCGGTACCATAAGTTAGACAAAGAAAATCATTTAAGCCCTTACCTACACCAAAGTACTTTTCACCTAGGGCAGCTGCATTCACATCGTTTTCTACTAAAACGGGGATACTAAATTCCTTCTCTAAAATATCCTTTACGTTTACTCCCGACAGATCTGGAATGTTTTCACTAGAATATATATAACCTTCTTCACTATTTACTAGACCTGCCGTACTAATCCCGATTGCATCAAATTCATGGAATTCTGAGATTAGATTAATTAGTTTTTCAACTAAGTTTCCTTCACTATTCCTAACTTTAGTTTCGTATTCTTTCATCACTTCAAAATGCCCATGCTTATTACATAAACCTATTTTTATTGAAGTGCCCCCAATGTCAATTGCTAATATTTTCATTTATTCAACCTCGCTTTCACCTGGCAAAATGATTATTCTATCAGCCGCAAAATCAAGATAGTCTTTTAACCGGGATAAATTGTTTTCAATTAGAGAAGTACCATGCCCTTCCGGAGTCTCCCCTGTGGCAAAGCCCAGTTTCATTTTTGGAGTCTTTCGAACTTTTTCAATAATGAATTTTGACGCTTCTTTGCTCATCTCTTCATAATTCTTCACTTTAATGATTTTCATGTTTCATCTCCATTCTTTTAAAGGCAATACTCTAATATACATGACCCAGATGCCCGTTTTGATCACATACCCCCGTCTTAATAGAAGTACCCCCAATGTCTAAAGCTAAAATTTTCATTTCATTTATCCTTTTTTTATGTTTGATTTCTTTTATTACATTTTACTATCCTTTAAAGGAATAATTTCCAATTGTTTGTTAAAATAAAACAAATTCAAATCATAGGAGAATTAGGCATGGAGCATTTTATAGAAAATGATTATTTAAGAGGGATTAAACTTAAACGTGATCATATCCCTTCCTTTAACAAATTCCCATTTAATTTACCTAGCATTCAAACGCTGGATGAGCTATCCTTTCATCCGAATGTAACTTATTTTGTGGGTGATAATGGCATGGGGAAATCAACTTTATTGGAAGCGATTGCGGTTGCGGCTGGATTTAATCCGGAAGGCGGTTCATTTAATTTCAATTTTGCTACTTATGATTCCCATTCGGAATTAGACAATTATATTAGGTTGGTGAAGGGAGTTATAAAACCTAGTGATGGATTCTTTCTTCGAGCAGAAACCTTCTATAATGTAGCGTCTAATATTGAGGAAATGGATAGGGAATTCGGGACAAGCCCGAAAGTTATCGATTCTTTCGGAGGCGTGTCACTTCATAAACAGTCACATGGGGAATCTTTTTGGGCAACTTTCATGAATCGGTTTGGGGGAAACGGCCTTTACATTATGGATGAACCAGAAGCAGCGTTATCTCCCCTGCGACAATTATCCATGCTGGCAAGAATTCACGAATTAGTCCGTCAAAATTCCCAATTCATTATTGCCACTCATTCACCCATCATCATGTCTTATCCGAATGCTGCCATTATCGAATTTACAGAGGATGGCGCAAAAGAAACTCAGCTTGAAGAAACGGGACATTACCGAATGATGAAACAATTTTTTGAGAACCGAGAAAGAATCCTTCATCATTTACTGAACGACTAAAAATACAACTACGGAAGAATTTCATTCCTTTTATTAATGAAAAGATCTAAAGAATGCCATATTAAGTATAGGATTAATTGGAAGGAGCAAATTTCTATGGAATTTTTACCACGAGAACAAATCATTAATGAATTACAGCAGCCGTTTCAATCCTATATCGAAAAATATGGTATTGATGATATTGGTATTTTTGAGGAACATGGTGAAGGTGATCGGTACTACCTAGGATATACTGTGAATAAAGAGGGGAAAACGTTCCATATTCATAGCCCTTATCTTAAAAATGATCAAGGTGAATTAGCACAAGAAAATGATGAGTGGACACTTGAATCTGATAATCCTAGTTTGAAGGATCATCGTGGTTATGATGACTTAGAAAGTGTGTTTCGTGATATCTAATTGAAGTAGTTTCTCCAAAAACGCATGGCTAATAATGAAATCCATGCGTTTTTTTTACTTGTTCTGTTCAGTTCAGGCACCCGTTCTCAAAAGTTTTAACTTTTTGCGGACACTGAGGACATTATTTTCATAATAACGCTATTTTGGAGGTGTGGTCGGACACTGAGTACGTTAATTAATAAAAATCACGTAATAATGAAGCATTTTAGCAAAATAACGGAACGTATGTCCGTTTAATCCAAGAATTACCCTAGTAGACGTAATTATGGCATTAGTATATTACCAACTTAAGCCCTTCATTGGCGTAAGAGAATAAAGTATAAAACGAAAAAATCGGTAATGGAGAACCAAAACTCCTTGCTGGTTTTTTTATTTTTTTAAGGGGCCTCTTAAAACCATTAGTAATAATCACCAGCTGGATTTGGCAATACTAGCTTAGTGAATGAGTAACTTGGGCTTTATGTATATCTCTAACGTTTAAATAGAAACAGGCTAAGGGGAGGAACCATTTTGGAGCACGCTTGGCTTTCATTATTACCATTTATCATTGTCATTTCCATGTCTATATGGTTAAAAGACATTCTGCCGGGACTTGTTGTTGGGCTTCTGGTTGGAGCTATCCTAGTATCATCTGATCTATTAATCGGTACTCAGCAGGCGATTTCCTATGTCGTCAAAACTTTATCTAACGATACAAATATTAAGATTGTCGGGTTTTTATATTTATTTGGCGGTCTGGTTGGAATGATGAATATTGCAGGAGGCATTAAAGGATTTTCAGAATGGATTGGAAGACGTATAAAGACGGAACGCGGGCTGCTTGGGCTTATTTGGCTGACCCTTCCGTTTACGTTTATGATGCCAATGTTTCGGATTATGATGATTGGACCGATTGTTAAATCTCTCATTAATAAAATGAATCTTTCAAGGCAAAAGGTGGGCATGACACTAGATATATCGACAGAGTCCGTAATCGTCTTATTACCAGTAGCCACAGCCTTTGTCGGATTTATGGTCTCTTTAGTGGCCGGGGGAATCCAAGGTTTAGACTTAGGGATGTCACCCTATCAAATATTTTTACTAAGCATTTTATTTAATTTTTATGCCATCATCATGTTAATCATTGGAATTATCCAAACCTTTTTGCCGCCTTCTAAAATAATGATGAATCCCAAAGCAACGGCGGATCAGGAACATAGTGAGCATGAAGAACATGAATTCCATCGAATGGGCATCAAAAAGGAACTGTCTTTAGTAAAAGCACAGCCATGGCATTTAATCTTCCCAGTCTTTATCTTGCTGGCATTATCGTTATTTCTATTATGGCAAAACGGAACTTCCCTCGGGGCCAAAACCATTTTTGAAGCATTCTCCATGGCAGATGCCACTTTTGTCATGCTTTTGGCAGTTTTTATTACACTTATTTTAACCTTCACCTTTTATATGATTAGGAGACAAAAATTGAGTGAAGTCCTGTATCACTTTTACGATGGAGGTAATCAAATGATGCAGGCCATCAGTCTCCTTATTTTGATTTGGGCATTGACTTTGTCGGCCGAAGATCTTGGCTTTTCAGAATTTATTGGGTCAACATTAGGAACCTTTTTACCTGCTTTTATGACCCCTGCAACGATATTTTTGATCGGATCGGTAGTCGGCTATTTTATAGGGTCATCGTGGGGAACTTGGGGATTATTTATGCCTCTGGGAATCACCTTAGCCGTTTCCACCGGGGCTTCTATCCCTTTGACCGTAGGGGCTGTATTTGCCAGCGGAGCATTTGGCGCAATCACCTCGCCGCTTGGTGATACAACCATTACAACTGCATCCATTCTCGACCTCTCTCTTGTCGACTATGCCCGCTATAAATTGAAGGTTTCTGCTATTGGCGGGGCTATAGCGTTTGTTCTTTATTTGGTAAGTGCATTATTGATTATTTAAATTTATGATATTCAAAAGCCCCAACAGATCGTTGGGGCAATGAAACTCGAAGGGTTATTATTTAACTATTCCGGCTCTTAATTTATTCACACCAAATTCAAGATAAGCCTTTAAACAGGTAAGCATATAAACCCAGCCTTCCTTATTATCGATCAATTGGCTGATGAAATCATCAGCTTCCTCATTAAAACCTTCTTCATTAACTTCAATAATTGTACTTGAATCATCTAGTTCATCTAGTGAAATGGTGACAATATGCCCCTCTCCATTCGCACCCCATTGGAACACAATTTTTTTATTTTCAATGATTTCTATCATTTTTAGTTCACCTTCGGCATTGTATTCATCATATCTGCATGTAATGATCTTACCCGCTTCCCATTTTTCAGAACTTGACGAAAACCAAAAGTTACCAATTTTTGATGGATCCACGAAGGCTTCAAATACTTCATTTGCCGGTTTAAATATTTTAAACTTTGTCAGATTGTTCATATGCATTCTCTCCTCAATTTTCAAATTTCTAGCAGGTAGACCTATTATTTTATCCAAAAGCTTAGTAGACAAGACTACTTATCCTTCCATATTTTTCAACCGCTTTTTATCAAGTTTTCCCAAAGGAGTATATGGCATCTGATCGATAAAAACGATCTCTTTTGGAACTTGAAACCTTGCAACCCTAGGGCGCAGCCATTCAAAAATCTCCTCTTCTGTAAGGTTAGCATGTCTCATTGGTTTCACAAATGCTTTCAACCTCTGTCCAAATTGTTCGTCATTCATGCCGATCACAGCTACATCTTCTATAAGATTATGTTGGATAAGAACCTGCTCCAATTCAATCGGGTACACATTTTCTCCAGCTGAAACCACCATATCATCCTTTCTTCCGCATAAAAAATAATACCCATTTTGATCACAATAACCTAAATCACCTGTTTCAATCCAAGAAGCCTTCCTATTCTTAAATGACCACTTACTTTTCACGCAAAATTGTCCAATTGTATCGAATTCTACCTCATCCTTATTTTGATCCAGTACTTTTAAGCGGACGCCATTTATTCTCTTTCCAATCGTATGAACTGAATACTTTAAGTCCTGCGGGGCTGCAATAATATTTAAGCCCGTTTCCGAAGTGCCGTACAAATTGCACAAGACATTTCCTAATTTATGAAAAACCTCATCTGCAAGTTTAGGATTAAGCTGTGCACCGCCGGAAGCTATACATGCAAGAGATTTTAAATCCTCAGCATTATGCTTTAACATTTTATGGATCATTAGAGGCACGACCGTTACGACTTGAACCTTGTGCTCTCGAATAAGCTGGCAGGCTTTTTGGGCATGAAACCCTTTGCTGATCACCACTTTTTCCCCTAATGCGATAAATAAAAATAATACAGCAACACCATAGCCATGGTAGATAGGAGTAGCAATATAAACAGGATTGTATTTTATAAGCTTAAGTCTAACGAGCAAACTGACAAATGGATTTAAATAATTGAATAGTGATAGTTTATGAGGGGCTTCCTTTGATTTTCCTGTCGTGCCGCCTGTCAGCAGCATGATTTTTCCCATTGAAGTTCTATGCAATTTTATTTCCTTAATTAGATTTGTGGTCATTAATTGATTGATTGCAGGCAGATGATCATGATAACTCATAACCATTTCTTTTGTGTAGTTTGCATGTTCGATAATCGTCCTTAACTCCGGATCATATACAAGGAAGTCAAAATGATGTTTTTCCAATTGTGATTTAAACTGATTTTTGCTCATTTCTGGATTGAGTAAATAAATATCTGCTCCTAATCGAGAAACAGCAAAAATAGATCTGACTAATGAAGCGTGATTTTTACACAGAAAACCTACTTTCTGACCGCACCTAAGCCCGTATTTTTCTAATAGAACCATAGAAAGCTTTTCAGATTGGGAGAATAATTGGTTGTAGCTTATTGTTTCATTATCGTCTACTAATGCAACTTTGTTCCCGTATGTCCCTTTTGCAATTTGCAGGAGAGTCATGATATTGATTCCGTTCTTTGAAATCGCTGCCAGTAACCTATATAAGCCTAAAGGGGAAAGTAATTTGATTTTATATAAAACGAATATAAGTTTTAATATTTTCATGTTTCATTTCCTCTTTTTTCTTAAAATAATTGGGCTGAATCGTTCCCACATTCCTCTAAAAACTATGGATGCAAGCTGTCCAAATATTAGCCACCACGGCCTGTACCTTTTTCTTTTTGTATACATCGTTTGGCAAATGATTTTGGCAACATGCTCGGAGGACATGGCAGGCATTTTTTGATAAGCAGCTGTTGTCAGGATCATTGGTGTTTTAACTAATGGCAGATAGATCGTTGTGGTTGAAATCATCTTTGCATTCAATTCAGGTGCTGCAGACCGAAGCCATGTATCAAAGGCTGACTTGGATGCCTGATATGCAGCCCAAAAGGGAAATGGCAGCAGCAAAGCGTTTATGGTAGAAACGTTAATGATCTGACCTTTATTTTTTTCAAGTATCGGAATAACTGACAACAGTAGTTGAACCGGCGCAAAATAATTAATGGCCATCGTACGGGTAAAATCGTGGTACCGATCCAGGGAATGCATAATAGATCGATTAATTGATATTCCCGCATTGCTAACAACGATGTCCAATCCGGCTGGCAGGTGCCGAATGAATGTCAGCAGTCCCTGCATCTCTTCATCCACCCTTAAATCTGCTGGAAAAATACTAACTATTGCTGCTGACTTTTCAATTTCTTTTTTCATCGTCAACAGCTTCTCTTCTCTTCTTGCTACTAATAGTAAATGGACATTTAGCTCCGCTAGCATATAGGCTAACTGCTCCCCTATTCCTGAGCTTGCACCCGTAATAAGGATTGTCTTTCCATGCAATGTGCTTTGCAGCTTCACCTTGTTTAAATATGTTGGCGGAAATAATAATCTTTCCAAAAATTTATATTTAGGCATCATAATCCCTTTTTTCAAATTTTGTTATATACCCTAATATTCTATGAAAAAAGCTAAAAAACCTTTATCGGAAATAAAGAAAGAGACCGTTCTACCAAGTAAGAATAGGAACCGTCCCTTTTAATTTCATTAATTCATAACCCACTTATCCTTCATGAATAAGATTCTTCCAATAATAAAGAGTACAATCATACAAATGACGTTGCTTGCAATCGTTATTAAAATATGTTCTATATTGACAATACCGAAAACTAATTCCTTCAATATACTGAATAGATTCATGATTGGAATAGCGAAATGCTCAAAGCCTAATTCATTGATTCCAATTCCAGATATAACCATCGTTGGAATAATGGCCAGCATCATAACAGGCGTACTGTAGCTTTGCGATTCCTTTACCGTTTTGCCAATAATGCTCGTAATCATAAGGATTGATGCGTTGAACATGGCGTAAATAATCGATGTTAGGATAGCCAAGCCGATGATAATTCCTGCGTTATCTCCAAAAGTGACAGCCTTTTTCAGATTTTCAGTTAACAAGCCAATTTCTAATGCTACGACAATTAGAGTGATAATTCCGGTTATTGCTCCAACAGTTGCAATAGTCATCCATTTTGCAAAAAGCAGTGTTGAACGGTTGACTGGTGTCATTAATAGAGCTTCCATTGTTTTTCTTTCTTTCTCGCCAGCAAATAAATCTGAAGCAGCCGGACCGGCACCGACCCCAATCGCAATTGATAAAATTAATGGAATGAGCATAGCAATTAAATTAATATTAGGATCCTCTGCAGACATTTCCTTTTGATTGATGGCAAAAGGCTGAATGACCGAAGCTTCTGTTCCTAGCTTCTCTAATCGTTCTGAAGTGACCGATTTTTCGTAAGCTGTTAAAGCGTTATTTACTAGATTCATCAAATTCGAGGAGTTCTGGCTAAAGGAATTGCCAATTATCGTTACAGAAGCTTCCTCTTCGTTCGCAATACTGCTCATAAAATTAGGACTTAATTCAAGTGCAGCTAAAGCCTCGCCGTCATTCAGAATTTCTTCAGGATTTGCCGATTTAACAAATTCAATATTTTCAAATCCAGAAAATAGACTCTCCTCTTCTGCCCCAAATGATTGATCTACAGCCAGCGTATATGTCTTTCCTTCGTCATTAGATATCATTTTTTCATAGAAAAAGGTCATTCCAGTCATCATAATAATCGGCATCATTACGGTCAATATTAAAGTTCTGCTGTCTCGGAAGCAGTCTTTTAATTCTTTAAGGTAAATTTTACGAAGCATAGTGGTTTCCTCCTCTAACAAGCTTGCTCATAAAAATATAATTAAGATCTCGGCTTTCTTCAGACTTATAAAGGGTTTCAAGATTTCCATTGTATACCAGTTCTCCCTTATGCATCATCACAACCGAATCACAAAGCAGCGAAACTTCCTCCATAATATGGCTGGAAAAAACAATCGTCTTTCCTTCACGTTTCAGCTGATGAACAAGCTGACGGAATACATTGGATGAAGTAATATCTAATCCTGTTGTTGGTTCATCGAAAAGAATGATTTCAGGATTGTGAATAAGCGTTCTGGCGATGGCTACTTTTTGCCGCATTCCTTTAGAGAACCCGCCAACCTTTCGATCGAGATAATCCCTCATGCCAAACATTTTCGTCAGGTCATCAATCCGTACTTTTGTTTCATGCTTTCCTAAGCCATAAAGGCTTGCAAAGTATTCAAGATTTTCACGAGCGGTTAACCGGTCATACAGCCCTGTTTCCCCTCCAAAAAGCACGCCGATTCGTTTCTTAATTTCATTTGGATTTTTTACTGTATCATATTCCCCTACAGTTACACGGCCTTCTGTAGGAGTAAGTAATGTAGCAATTGTCCGAAGCAAGGTTGTTTTTCCTGCGCCATTCTCACCTAGCAGCCCTAGTACTTCTCCCTTAGAAACGTTAAAGGAAACATGCTTTAAAGCCGTTACATATTTCTTCTTATCCTTAAATTGTTTTGTCACTTCATGAATTTGAATCATCGTCTTCATCACTCCGTCTGTTTTCATTTCTTGTATTTATCTTACAAGGAAACAAAAAGGGAATCTGCACTTATGTCGCGAATATTCCTTTTCGTGTCGCGAAAATGACAAATTCTCTATTAAGAATGGTAAAATAATGAAAGCAGACTCACTTGTGAGGATGAACCGAGCTTTTTATCGTAAAGGAGTTCATTATGAGGATTGGTCTTGTAGATGATCGCAAAATTGACTTAGACAAATTAAATGGAATCATTTCAGGTATAGAAGGTGTGGAAATTATCTTCTCCACCACATCAGCAGAAGTAGCCTATGAACATATTAAAAAAGAAGAAATTGATTTATTAGTTGCAGATATTGAGATGCCGGACCTGTCCGGCTATGAACTGGGAGATATTATTCATTCACATGCCCTGAATATTTCAGTCATTTTTGTTACCGGAAATAGCGGCTATGCTGTTCATGCTTTTGAAATCAATGTACATGATTATATTATGAAGCCATACCCAAAGGAACGGCTCATCCAATCGATTGAACGGCTAAAGGAGAAAACAAAATCTGCCGAGATTAATGGACGGCTTTATATTAAACAGAAAAACAATATTCATATCATTCAAAAGAAGGATATCATTTTTATAGAAAGATCCGGAAGGTCCACGACCATCTATACAAAATCCGGGCAGATCAAAACATACCAAACATTGAATGAATTAGAGGGCGAGCTGCGTGAACGTGATTTCATTCGTTCACATCGATCATTTATCATCAATATTCACTATGTGTTGAACTTCTCTCTCTACGCAAAGAATTCCTATATTGTTACCTTTGAAGGTATTGAGGAACAAGCGATGATTACAAAGGAGAAAGTAGATTTTTTACAGCAAAATTATTTTTAAAGGTGGAAAAGACTTGATACTGAATAAAATATATTGGGCAACCATCGCTGTATTAGGATTCGTTCACCTGCGCTCAGTGCTGCTGAACCTTTCTTTTCAATTTCCAATTATCATTATTTGCCTATTTATTGTCTGTTTCATTTTTTTCTTATATAAAAAAGTCCCTGTCAAAGTTTCAATTTTAAGCTATATTTGGAATTCTAGCCTTTTTGTTATGCAGGCATTGCTTGTATTAATTTATATAACTGATAAACCTTCCTGGATTTTTCTCGTTCCTTTTCTTATTTTTATCGGGATTGAAACCGTGCGAATAATTTGGGCAAACCAGCTCACATCTTTTACTAAAAAGCTAAAGGAATTTGAAGAGCAAAATAACCAATTCAATGAAACATTTCGCCTTGTTCGAACCGAGAGACATGACTTTTTAAAGCATGTTTCGGCTATCCACTATTTACTGGAGGATGGAAAGTATTCGGAGGCAAAGGCTTATCTTGATGAACTTGTTGATGGGTATGAAGAGACGAATTTATCTATAAAAGGGGAACGTGTTGTAGTCGCAGGAGTTCTGCATAAACTGTACCAGCAGGCTAAAGCATCAGATATAGAGGTTGTTTACGATTTTGATCTGCCTTTATCAACACTCCCCCTATCAGACCAGCATGTAGTTGCTTTGATAGGCAATCTTTTATCAAATAGTATCGATGCATGCATCGATTGGCAAAAGAAGCATAAAGAACAAGCTTGCATCACATTGCAATTTTACAAAAGAAGCGGATTATATCTATTAATCTGTAAAAATAATAGTCTGCCAATCCCAGCCGATATTTTGGATGGATTGTTCCAAACATATGGAAAGACAACGAAAACAGGTGATCATGAAGGGTTCGGAACAAAGATCATTCATAATATTGTCAAGGATCACGAAGGATTTCTGGATTTCGTCTATAAGGAGCATGAATTCACAGTAAAAATTAAATTGCCGGCAATTTTAGGTTAAAGGAACGCCCTCCCTCAAGAATAGAGGAAGGGCGTTCAGCTTGTGTAATAACAAATCCGTTTCAATCATTAATTCCCCTAAGCCTCACGAAGTGACTGTTTTTTCATTTTCGCCTTGAGGCCTAGCAGAATCGGGATAGCTAGTAATGAGGAAAAGCACAATAATCCAAAAACAAGAATTGGTTTGTCATACCCATATGTTTCGAGCAGAAATCCGCCAAGCGCTGGCCCGATGACATTTCCAATCTGTGTAAACCCCATCGCCCCGAAATACGTACCCCGCAAATGTGGCTTTGCGATATTATCCATGAATAAATCTGTCATGCTGAACATTAACACTTCTCCAGCAGTGAAAACAAACATGACAATCATCCACACGAGTATTCCTCTAGCTAAACCAAAGCCAATTAAACCCAAGCTGATCATGATACTGCCTAACATGATGGAAGTTAAAGGCGAGTATTTTTTTCCAATCGATAATAGCGGATACTGGATGGAAATAACAGTAAGCGCATTAAATGCTAACAAAATCGAAAACGTCTTGGCTCCATTTTCAATAAGAGATGTGTTCGAGAGAAATTGAGGCAAAGTGGACGACAATTGGGAATATCCAGTAATCGCCAAAATAAACCCAATTAATGACCATAATAAAATGGAATCTGATTTGGTAATCCTAAATGCATCGATGATTTTCACACGATTACCAGAGCTTATATTTTCTTTTGATACTGTTTGATTCGAAGTTTTTCGATAGGTTAACAGAAGCGATAATCCGTATAGGGCATACACACCAGCCGCAATAAAAAAGGCAGAGGTGGATTTAGATGAACCTAAGTAAAATCCAAGAAGCGGACCGAAAATCACGCCGACATTAATCGCCGTATAGCGAAGGTTAAAAATAAGAAGTCGATTTTTCGGTTCTGTTAAATCCGCCAGCAAGGCTCTTGATGCCGGTTCAAAAGTAGAACGGCAGAATCCATTTAGCGCATTCATAAGAAAAAATCCCCAAACCGCTTCCACTAAGCCAAAGCCGATAAAAACAAAAGCCCATAGAAAAATTGAAATTAATAAAACCTTTTTCCTGCCAAATCGATCGGAAAAATAGCCGCCAAAAAAGCTCGTTGCAATCCCAACCAGTGAACTCACGGCGATAATAAGCCCTGTTTGAGTAGGTGATACCCCTTTTACATTTGTTAAATAAATAGCCAAAAACGGAATGCTCATGGAGGTTGCCATTCTTCCGAAAACCGTTCCAATGACAATATTCCATACAAGTGGATGCAAATTTTTAAGTGCTGTCATATTGTTTCCTCTAATCTATTTTCAATAGTGAATCTATTCTAGCCTTTTATGCAGATTATGGCAATATTTAAATAGTTTGATAGTTTCTATGCAAACTTTATGCTTAAATTACATTATAGAGAAATTTACGAGGAGGAAACACAATGCCGATAGATTTAAGAAGTGATACTGTTACAATGCCTACCGAAAAGATGAGAGATGCAATGCGCAATGCCGAGGTTGGGGATGATGTATATCATGATGATCCTACTATCAATCGTTTAGAGCAAATAGCGGCAGACTTACTCGGAAAAGAAGCCGCTTTATTTGTCACAAGTGGAACACAGGGAAATCAGGTAGCAGTATTGACCCATACACAGCGGGGAGATGAGGTTATCTTAGAGGAGAACTCCCATATTTTTTACTATGAAACTGGCGGCCTCGCAACCATCGCAGGGGTACAGGCAAAGACAATTAAAGGGATAAATGGGCAAATGCCTTTATCTGAAATAAAGAAAGCCATTCGCGGGAATGACATTCACTTTCCAAGAACTAGCTTAATTTGCTTAGAGAATACTCATGCATTTTCAGGCGGGCGGGTTTTGCCGCTTAGTTATATGGAAGAGGTTTATCAGCTTTCAAGAGAGTATCAGATTCCCATCCATTTAGACGGGGCAAGATTATTCAATGCAGCTACTCGTTTAAACGTTCATCCTAAGGAAATGGCCAAATATGCAGACTCCGTTCAGTTTTGTTTATCTAAAGGACTTAGTGCTCCAATGGGCTCACTATTAGTAGGAACAAAGGAGTTTATCAAAAGGGCCAGAAAGTGGAGAAAAATGCTCGGAGGCGGAACCCGTCAGGCAGGTATCATTGGTGCGGCAGGAATTGTGGCTCTAGAAGAAATGATTGACCGTTTGAAAGAAGACCATATTCATGCAAAGGCCCTTGCTAAAGGACTAGCCCTAATTGACGGAATTGACATCGATTTAGATAGTGTGGAAACCAATATTATCATGGTGGATATTGATCGACTCGGAATGGACTCCGAGGAATTTATCAAGCATTTAAGATATCAAGAGATTCTAGCAACCTCTTCTGGTCCATATCGAATCCGATTTGTGACACATAGAGGTATCACGAATGATGATGTCGAGAAGACAATAGAAGTTGTTAAAGCAATATGTGAGAATTCCAGACAGAAACAAATTTAGGCTTTGTAGGGGGATGTGGGGAGATCATCGCTGCCCGATAGGCGGGGCCCTCCCCCAATTGCCCTATAAACAATGCATCATACCCTCAGCCTCATCCCATTTCACCGAATAGCCTTGTCCTTTTGCACAAAATATAGAGGCGGATGTGAAATCAGGATCCGCATTTTTATCATACCCGATATGTTCAATGACCTCCTGCTCGTTATGACATCGGTCATAGCCTGCAAACGTTAATGCAATACGCCCTTTGCCATGAGTAAAAGAAGCCAGCACTGTTCCATAATCTATAAAGGTTGCAACCGGAACAATTCCCGTCAAAATTGCTTTTTCGCCCTCCGTCACTGGCGGATCAAAGCGGCCGTATGCCGTTTGAATATCCGATAACACCCTGCCCATTTGGTCTAAATCCACTTTGATTTTGAATTGATAGTAAGGTTCAAGCAATACGTTGCGTGCCTTTTCTAATCCTTGTCTTAAAGCCCGATAAGTGGCTTCCCGAAAGTCACCCCCATGGGTATGCTGATTGTGAGCTTTCCCGGTCAGCAGCGTAATCTTTAAATCTGTAAGAGGCGAGCCGGTAAGCACACCATGAACCTCCCGTTCTTGAACATGCTGGCCGACTAAATTTTGATAGCCAATGGATAAATGGTCAGTATGGCACTGACTTACAAAAACAATCCCGCTATTTCTTTTTCCTGGCTCTAATTTCACATGAACCTCTGCATAATGACGAAGCGGCTCAAAGTGCCCGTACCCAATCACTTCTGTTTCGATAGTTTCCTTATAAAGAACTTCAGGCTCTTCAAAAGCAATGTTTAAATGAAACCGATCTCTAACTAATTCCTCTAGCACTTCAAGCTGAATGGCTCCCATAACATGCAGGTGAATTTCCTGCAAACTCTCCTCCCACTTTACATTAAGCGAAGGGTCCTCTGCTTCAAGCATACGAAAATATCGCAAAACCTCTTTCACATTCACTCCAGACTCAAACACGACTTTTGAGCGAAGAGTTGGCACTATTTCGTATACAGCTTTTTCCTTTAGTGCCCCAACTCCATCACCAACGGATGCGCCTGTAATTCCTGTAACTGCAAAAAGTTCTCCAGCGCAAGCTTGATCGATTTGTTCATATTGACTGCTATTATAACGGCGAATTTGTGTTACCTTTTCCGTTATTCCATCGCCATAATTCATCTCTTCCCGTACACGTAGCGTACCAGTATAGGCCTTTATAAAAGTGATTCTTGTCCCATTTTTTTCATAACGAACCTTATAGACCCTGCCGGAAAAAGGCGTATTCAGAGGGAAGTTCGTCACTGATAGTAATTCCAATTTCTCTAGAAAGCTTTTCACACCTATATCCTGAAGAGCTGACCCACTTGATAGGGGAGAAATTTGAGCTGATTGAACCATTGTTTGCATTTTTTGGATCCATAATTGAGGTTCGTATCCTTTATCCAAATAGTATGCTAGTAATTCCTCATCCCTCTCAGCTAGGAATTCGATTAATTCATCCTCCATTATTCCATCAGTTAAAGAGGATGTTATGTCACAAATATCTACTGTTAAACTACTGCGTATTTCATCTAACACTCGGTCAATATCCGCACCAGCTCTATCAGTTTTATTAATAAAGAAAAAGGTTGGAATGCTGTGTTTTTTCAACAGATTCCAAACCGTCTCCGTATGACCTTCTACCCCCTCAACAGCACTGACGATAATAACGGCCAAATCCATCACCTGAATAGCTCGTTCCATTTCTGGAGAAAAATCGATGTGCCCCGGAGTATCAATTAAATAGTAGGTAGCATCCCCAAATTCAAAGATCCCTTGATCAGCAAAAACGGTAATACCACGCTGCCTTTCTATTTCATGGCTATCAAGAAAGGTACTTTGATGGTCAACCCGTCCCCGTTTCTTGATCGTTTTTGTATGGTAAAGCAGCTGTTCTGAAAAAGTGGTTTTTCCCGCATCGACATGAGCTAATATTCCAATTGTCTTGTTCATTTGTATGTTAACGCCCCTTATTCCGCTTAGGTCTGTTCTAGTAGTTATCATTATAGCAAGTTTGAGGTACAAGTGGGGCGGGGTACGGGTTCGTTTCCACTTTTTCGTAGATTCCCATAGAATTTGAACTCTTACACGCTTTTGTTCCGATTGCTTTTTCGAAACGCTGCAAATTCTTGTGCTGATTCGGTTAACCGTCTTTCCGTTTCCTCCATCATGTCAACAAGCAGTTCCTTCACACTTGGAACATCTTCGATTAACCCCGCAATCTGGCCACTGTTCATAAATCCATTTTCCAAATCGCCTTCAATCGCACCTTTAATATGTTTTTCTTCCGATGTCCATTCTGCATATTCCTCTAATGTCATTCCCGCTTTTTCCCGATCATGAAGAGTCTTCGCGTATGGTGTTTTTAAAATTCTTCTGACCTGACCAACACTGCGGCCAAAAATCATCGTTTCTGTGTCGCCTGCGTTAACAAGATTCTGTTTATATAAATCGTGAAATGGTGCTTCTTTTGTCGCGATTAGTCTAGTACCCATTTGCACTCCGCTTGCACCCAGCATCAGTGCTGCCGCTAGGCCTTTGCCGTCTCCGATGCCACCAGCTGCCAATACTGGTATGCTCACATGCTTCACAATTTGCGGAATAAGCGTAAATGTTGTTAATTCCAGACTAGAGTTAATCCCTGCGGCCTCATAGCCTTCCGCTACTAAAATATCCGCTCCAGCCGCTTCAGCTTTTTTGGCATGCTTTACTGATGCAACGAGGGCAATTACCTTCACACCATGTTCATGAAGCACTGGAATGTAAGGAGCAGGATTTCCCGCTGATAAGGATACAACTGGAATACGGTGATTAATCACGAGTTCAATTAGCTCCTTCGTATAAGGAGATACACTAACCGCGATATTTACAGCAAAAGGTTTATTCGTGCACTGCTTCGTTTCAAGAATAATTTTTTCTACTTCATTTGGTGCCATCGTGCCGCAGCCAATTGTCCCAAGACCTCCCGCTTCGCAAACAGCCGCTGTCAGCTGTGCATTGCTGATATTACCCATTCCACCCTGGATAATCGGGTATTTGATTTGAAGCAATTCACAAACAGATTTCATCATTATCCTTCATCCTTTCTCTATAAAAAGACTGCCCATCGCCTGCCTATATAATGGGCGGTTCTGGACAGCCTGTTTGAAAGTGTTGTTCAATAAATAGGACTATTCATTTACATTCTCAACAATAGCAGCAATTCCCTGGCCAACACCGATACACATTGTCGCAAGGCCATATTTTTCATCACGTTTCTTTATTTCATAAAGAAGTGTCGTTAAAATGCGGGCACCGCTTGCGCCAAGCGGATGTCCGAAAGCAATCGCCCCCCCATTAACGTTCACCTTACTTTGATCAAGTCCCAACCGATGAATACATTCAAGCGATTGAGATGCAAACGCCTCATTCAATTCGACCAGTCCCAAATCATCTACTGTTAAACCTGCCCGTTCAAGCGCTTTTCTTGATGCATAAATCGGACCAAGTCCCATAACGGCTGGCTCAAGCCCCGCTGTTGCACCTGTCACATATTTCGCCAGCGGCTTCAAGCCCAATTCTTTAGCTTTTTCAGCGCTCATCAATAGCAGGGCAGAAGCTCCGTCATTTACTCCTGAGGCATTGCCAGCTGTTACTGTACCGCCTTCAAAGAGCGGTCTGAGTTTGCCGAGCTTTTCCAGTGTAGAATCTGGGCGTGGATGCTCGTCTGTATTTACAATAATTTCATTTCCTTTACGGTCTTTGTAAATAACCGGGACAATTTCCTCTGAAAAACGATTTTCCTCCATCGCCTTTTTCGCACGCAGCTGGCTTTCAAAGGCAAATTGATCCTGGTCTCTTCGTGAAATATTATATCGCTGTGCGACATTTTCAGCCGTTTGCGGCATGGAGTCCGTGCCGTACATTTCTTTCAGCTTTGGATTCGTAAAGCGCCAGCCAATCGTTGTATCCTGCAATTCCATATTGCCGCGCGGATAGTCCTGAGAAGGCTTTGCCATCACGAGCGGTGCACGTGTCATACTCTCTGTTCCGCCCGCGATAAAAATATCACCTTCGCCAACAGCAATGGATCTTGCTGCATACAGGACCGCATCCAAGCCAGATCCGCACAGGCGGTTGATGGTCGTACCGCCGACTTCCACTGGAAGGCCCGCAAGCAAAGCAGACATTCTCGCTACATTTCGGTTATCTTCCCCGGCCTGATTCGCGTTGCCAAAAATAACCTCTTCAATTTTTTCTGGGGGAAGTTTAGGGTTTCTTTCGATAAGTGCCTTAATAACAACAGCACCTAGGTCATCTGGTCTTACATCTTTTAAAGCTCCTTTATATTTGCCTATCGGTGTACGGACAGCATCAATAATGACTACTTCTCTCATTTTTTTACCATCTCTTCCTTGTTCGTATAGTCATAAACACCTTTTCCGCTTTTTCGACCTAGACGTCCGGCCTTGACGTACTGTTCTAGTAGCGGTGCCGGGCGGTATTTCTCGCCAAGCTTTTCATGTAAATATTTTAGGTTGTTTAAACGGACATCAAGGCCGACAAGGTCAACGAGTTCAAATGGCCCCATTGGATAGTTCAAGCCAAGTTTAATCGCTTTATCAATTTCTTCAGGTGTTCCGAGTCCCTCCTGAAGCATATAAAACGCTTCGTTGCCGACAAGGGCACTAATCCGGCTCGTTACGAATCCTGGGAATTCATTAATTACGACTGTTTCTTTCCCCATTTTGACAGCTACTTCCCTGATGACATTTGCTGTTTCCTCACTCGTTTCCAAGCCGCGGACAATTTCTACGAGAGGCATTTTATGTACAGGATTGAAGAAGTGCATCGCGATTGTTTTTTCTGGTCGTTTGGCATAAGAAGCAATCTCTGTTGGACTCATTGTGGATGTATTAGTAGCAAAGATGCAGCTTTCAGATGCATGCTCTTCCATTATTTCAAACACTTGTTTTTTGATTGCTGCTATTTCAGGGACAGCTTCAATGATTAAATCAGCAACTGAAGCTGCTTTAGACAAGTTACTTTCATAGCCTAAATTAGCACGGGCTTTTACTGCTTCTTCTGGAGAAATTTTCCCCCGTAACAGGCCTTTTTCAAAAATCGAGCCAATTTCCTGCCTGGCATTTTGCAAAGCTGATTCATTAATGTCTACTAATGTGACTGAATATCCGCCAACTGCTCCAACATAGGCAATGCCTCTGCCCATTACGCCGGACCCTACAACCACAATGCGGGTGATCATATCGATTCTCCTCCTTATGCATTCAATGAGTATGGAAAGATAACCTTATTTCTCTGGGTCTTAACTAATATATTTATATTTACCTTGGCGAATTTTTCCTCAAAATAAAGCTTCTTACTCTGCGTGTATTACTTGTGTAACTAACCTTATTATTTTCCTAAAAAAATAGGCTTTCTTTTTTGCAAAAATGCTTCAATGCCTTCACGATGATCAGCTGTTAATCCAGCCGCTCTCTGGCCTTGTGCTTCGTGTTCTAGATAGTCTTCAAAGGATAGAGTGGAAACTGCTTTCAGTGAGCGTTTGATTAAACCTATCGCCTTCGTTGGCATAGATGCAAGGCGTGAAGCAAAGCTGCTTACCTCTTTCTCGAAAGCCTCCACTGGGATCATCCGATTCGCAAGGCCAATATGAACGGCCTCCTCAGCGGGCACTTTTTCTCCCAATATAGCGAGCTCTGCCGCCTTTGCATGACCAACGAGCTGACTTAGAAAATAGAGATTTCCAGAGTCTGGAATGAGCCCTACATGTATGAAAGCATTTACGAAACTCGCTTTCTCTGAAACTAGTCTAAAGTCACACGCAAGTGCAAGGGAAAATCCTGCTCCAGCAGCTACTCCATTTACTGCTGCGATAATCGGCTTTTCACATTGTCTCAATTGTTTAACCATCGGGCCGTAATGGTTTCTTAGCACATCGCCATGATCCATTTTTTCATCGACTTCTGATAAATCTTGGCCGGAACAGAACGCCCGGCCCTCGCCTGTAATAACTATGCAGCGTACCTTATCGTCCTTTGAAGCGCTTCTTACGGCGTCTTTTATTTCACGGTTCATTTGCGCAGTAAACGCATTAAGTTTGTCTGGCCTATTTAAGTAAAGCCAGGCAACTCCATCTTTAACGTCATAACGGATCGTTTCAAACATGCAATTCCCCCCTACTTTCCTTTATAATTCAGTTTTCTTTCCTTGCCTCCTATAAAACACTTACATTGAACAGTTCCATGTGAGGGTTTTTGCCTCGATTCCTACAAAACATTGCTTCGATCTTATCCCCTGCCTCATTCCGCCTGATAAATTGTTCTAATTTCTCTTTTCAGCCACCATTGTAAGATTGGCATTTCTGCCCCTCCTATTAAATCTATAGGAAATGATTAATTATATTACACCTTTATAACGCTATTGTAGTTTATCGTTATATGAATTGTAAATATATTCAGACATTTATAGAAAACTTTTTTCTCGACATAAATACCCGTTACTCTCAACCTCTTAGACTGCATAAAATTCTCTCATGATTCTTAAAATAATATGGATACTATCCGGTGATACTAAAAACAGGAACATTTAGGAGGATTCCCTATTGGATATATCATGGATGGCTTTTATGATGATTATTTTAGCAAGTTATCGTTTAACCCATTTAATCGTTTTTGATAAAATAGCAGAACCTTTAAGAAATCTTTTTTTAACGAAAAAGGAAACTCCCGACCATGAAATCAAAAAGGTACCAAAATCCATGATTGGTTACCTCTTAACCTGTTATTGGTGCACAGGAATTTGGTCTGCAATCCTGCTCTGTACAAGTTATCTTTTCCTTCCCTCCATTGCTAAATTTATTATTTTCATCCTTGCCATTGCAGGTGGACAAGCCATCTTGGAAACGTTTGTTGGGGTAAATATCAAAAGAACTGAATTGTATAATGAGCAAATAAAACATAATTCAAATTCCAATTAGAGAAGAC
Organism: Bacillus sp. JJ1532; assembly: GCF_036965085.1. NCBI lineage: Bacteria > Bacillati > Bacillota > Bacilli > Caryophanales > Bacillaceae > Bacillus > Bacillus sp. JJ1532. The sequence continues at coordinate 77,328 of NZ_JBALOW010000050.1, read as the reverse complement.
CGACCCCAGGATTGAAAAACAAAGTCCAATCCCCCAGTACAGAAATACTTTAGTATACTGAGGGATTGGACTTTGAATATTCTCTATTAATACCTATCCTGCCGGCAACTTCATTTTATCCATGATTGTGGAAAAAAAGCTTTTGAAGGATACAATTTTGTTGCTTTTTTGATCAGAGCCTTCATTTATGATTTGACTATCTGTCAACCGTTCAAACATTTCTATTCCTTGTTCGTTATCTCTAGAATCCTTATCCAGTAGCTCGGAGGAGTAGATGTATTCCCCTTTCATAATGCTGTGTATCGAGGCGATTAACTCCTCGCTTGGGGTGTCCTTCAATAAATAACCTCTTACACCCGCTTTCAGGGCACCTTCAAAATAGCCTGTTTTTGCAAAGGTTGATAAAATAATTACCTTACACCCTGTTGTCATGCAGGCATCTACTACCTCAAGTTTGCTCATTCCGGACATGTCTATGTCCATAATACAAACATCGGGCTGCAATTGTTGTATAAGGATAAGGGTCTCTTCTCCATTCCTTGCCTGACCGACCACTTCCATGTCACTTTCCATATTTAGAAGCGAACCTATAACCCCTAACAGCATTTCCTGATCCTCAGCAATGACAATTCGAATCATTTACGTTCTCCCCTTATCTATATGCACCATTAAACAAAAGCTCCCTATAATTGGGGAGCCAGCTAAAGTTACAATTCAGGTTTTACTTGAACGGAAACTCTCTTTTCAACTAAAGCTTTAACTTCTTTAAAACTAACGAAATTCTTATTTTTCTCATCCCATAGACGGAATCGCAGTGACTTCAAACTTGTGGCAAGAGAGATCGTTGGAACGTTTTGTAAAGGAGGCGTATTATTGTGTGCCTCTTCTAGTTTATAATTTGGAACCCTCGGGCTTAAATGATGAACATGGTGAAAACCAATATTTCCAGTTAAGAACTGCATAAGTTTTGGAAGCTTGTAAAAGGAGCTTCCTTCCACTGCCGCTTTCACATATTCCCAATCTTTATCTTCTTCAAAATAAGAATCCTCAAACGTATGCTGTACATAAAACAGCCAAATGCCTACTGAACCAGAAAGTAGGAAAATCGATCCTTGAACAAGAAGGAATGACTGCCATCCTACAGCCCAGCAGAGCAATGCTACTAGAGCAGCGATAAGAACATTCGTCAAATAAGTATTCATGCGCTCCTTCTTTTTGGCACCTTTACGGTTAAATCTATTTTTAAGGAGGAATACATAAATAGGTCCTAATCCAAACATAACGAAAGGATTACGGTAAAAACGGTAAGCTAAGCGAAGTCTAAGCGGCGCCGCTAAATATTCATCTACTGTAAGCGTCCAAATATCTCCAGTGCCCCGTTTATCCAAGTTCCCGCTTGTTGCGTGATGAACGGAGTGTTCATGCCCCCACTGATCAAAAGGGAATATTGTTATAACACCCATGGCTGTTCCAACTATTCGATTAGCACGGCGATCTTTAAAAAAGGAATGATGGGTGCAATCATGAAAAATAATGAAAATTCTTGTTAAAAAACCTGCTGCAATCACAATAGGTACTAAAGCCAGCCAATAAGAAACGGACAGGCTTAAATAAGCAAGATACCATAATGTAATAAATGGAACGACCGTATTGATGAGCTGCCATACACTTTCTTTTGTCGTTGATTTTTCAAATGGAGCTACTTGTTTTCTCAAGTTCTTCGTATTTTGTAAGGTCATTTATTTTAATTCCTTCCTTGTTTCCCTTGTTAATTTAAATTATAAAGTAAGGGATTTGGAGTTGTTAGTAGCAGGTGTCATATACACGGCATGACAAACGTAATGTACAAGATCAATTTAAAGACAAATTCTGTAAAATGCATTCGCGGAATATAAGCAACAAAAGCCGCCATTTTAGGCTTAAATGGAGCAACCTCCTCATGAAGCTTCATTTTGATAACCAGTTGTTTTTTTAAAAATAAAATCCAACTTGGCCTCTATTTCAAGTATAATGAACGATATTCACATCATGCATATGATCATTCTTTGAGAGAATCCTATACATGAATTGGAAAAAATGAAAAATGAGGTTAATACATGAATGAAAAAAGTTTTGCTGATTACCATTTAAGTGATGAAATAAAGAGAGCACTAGCTGTATTAAAATATAAAACTCCCACACAGGTTCAGATTGATGTCCTGCCATTAGCACTCGAAAAGCAGGATCTTGTTGTTAAATCTCAAACAGGCAGCGGGAAAACTGCATCCTTTGGCATACCTATTTGCGAAATGATTGAATGGGAGGAAAAAAAGCCACAGGTATTAGTTCTAACACCAACGAGGGAGCTTGCTGTTCAAGTTCGTGAAGATATCACGAATATCGGAAGGTTTAAACGAATCAAAGCTACCGCCCTATATGGAAAAGAACCTTTTTCGAAACAAAAAGACGAATTAAAACAAAAAACTCATGCGGTCGTAGGTACACCTGGCCGTGTCATAGACCACATTGAAAGAGGAACCTTAGTTTTAGACCAAATAAAGTTTCTAATCATAGATGAAGCGGATGAAATGCTCAATATGGGTTTTATCGATGAAGTAGAAGCGATAATAAATGAACTTCCTTTAGATAGAGTAACGATGGTATTTTCCGCAACGCTGCCTAAGGATGTTGAAAATCTCTGTCATAAATATATGAAGGATCCTATTCATATTGAGATTGAGTCTACTGGGGTAACATCGGATACCATTGAACATCAGTTAATCGAGGTGAAAGAAGAAGAGAAAATTTCACTTCTTAAAGATGTTACGATCGTTGAAAATCCAGATAGCTGTCTTATTTTTTGCAGAACGAAAGAAAATGTAGATACAGTGTTTACCGAATTAGAAGAATCCAATTATTCTTGTGAACGAATCCATGGAGGGTTAGAACAAGAAGTGCGGTTTGCCGTTATGGATGGGTTCAAAATGGGAAATTTCCGTTATCTAGTGGCCACCGATGTAGCTGCAAGAGGAATTGATATTGATAATGTGACACTTGTGATCAATTTTGACGTTCCTCTGGAAAAAGAGAGCTATGTCCACCGTACAGGTAGGACTGGACGTGCCGGCAGCAAAGGCAAAGCGATCACGTTTGCAACACCTTATGAAGGAAAATTCCTGAAATCAATTGAAAAGTATATTGGCTTCGAGATACCTGTTATGGAAGCTCCTAAATATCAAGAAGTGGCTGCAGGAAAAGCTGCCTTCCAAGAAAAAATGAGTGGCCGCAGAGCCGTTAAAAATAATAAAACTGCCCGAATAAACCAAGATATCATGAAACTTCATTTCAGCGGCGGAAAAAACAAAAAGATTCGAGCTGTAGATTTCGTTGGAACGATTGCAAAAATCCCTGGAGTCACAGCAAATGATATTGGAATTATTACGGTCAAGGATCATCTGTCATATGTTGATATTCTTAACGGAAAAGGCTCACTAGTTTTACAAGCAATGGAGAATACAACAGTCAAAGGAAAGAAATTAAAAGTTAGTAAAGCAATAAAATAATTAAAAGACATAAAGGACGATTATAAACACAAATAATTGTCCTTTATCTATTCTATAAGAAACCTCTATTTATTTCCTCCCATGTAATTTCATTCCACATTGCATCATCCAAATACTTTTTCCCTTTTCAGAGGTGGTCATGACGAGCGATTTGTGTGAACTCTTATGTAAAAGCGTACTCTGAAGCCTCATGACGAAAGTTTCGGTGGTTTCCAATAAAAACAGCGTTCATGGTGAACGATTTTATTATACAATACAAATAATACCATTGCTTAAAGGAGGAGCACTTATGAAATCTTTAATTCGTGGAGAAAAGGTTAAATTGTCCGATTTCACCCCTTCCACTCAGCTTCAGGTCGAAATAAATGTTGCGTCCGGTTTTGAAGTTGACATTACGTGCTTTGGGTTAAACGAAAACAAAAAAATTGCCGATGACCGATATATGATCTTCTATAACCAGCTTCATTCACCTTTAAATGAAATTCAGCTGCAATCCCATAACAGCGGCAGCGGAACTTTTTTAATCGATTTATCCAAGCTGCCACCCACTTCTCAATATTTAGTCTTTACAGCAACCATTGACGGAAATGGAACAATGGGGATGATTTCTTCCGGATCTTTTGTCGTAAAAGCAAATGGACAGCCAATCATGGAATATTCTTTTCAAGGATCCGATTTCAGCAATGAAAAAGCAGTTATTATATCGGAAATCTATTATAAATCGCTTTGGAGGGTTTCTTCTGTTGGTCGAGGCTTTGATGGTGGACTAGCTGCCTTATTGAAGGATTTTGGCGGTGAAGTGGCTGAGGAGAGCCCACAGCAGCCTGCATCTTCGCCAGTTACACAAGCTGCACCAACTCCTCCCCCTCAGCCAATCAATACTAAAAGAATTATGTTAGAAAAGAAGATGGAGCAGCAGGCACCAAAAATTTTGGACCTTTCCAAAAAAGCAACAGTCAGCTTACAAAAGGTTGGCTTACAAAACCATCAAGCCAAGGTTGCACTTTGCTTAGACATATCAGGCTCAATGGCAAATCTGTACCGCTCCGGAAAAATCCAAGAATTTGCAGAAAGGATATTAGCACTCGGTACGCGCTTTGATGATGATGGCTCCATTGATATTTTCTTATTTGGGGCAAAAGCTCATGATGCTGGAGAATTGACGATTGATAACTTTAACGGCTTTGTCAATCGGTTAATTAGACAATATCCATTAGAGGGCAGCACGTATTATGGGAAGGTCATGAAAACAATCCGCAATCATTACTTTGGTTCAGCAGATAGGCGGAATAATCCTCTGCCTAATGACGTACCAGTCTATGTAATGTTTGTGACTGATGGTGCAACCTTTGATGAAAAGGAAACAATCAGCCATATTCAAAGCTCCTCTTACGAACCAATTTTTTGGCAATTTATGGCGATCGGAAAATCAAATAAAGGGACAAAGGCTAGAGGATTCTTCAGAGCGTTCCAATCCGATTTTTCCTTCCTGGAGGAGTTAGATAACTTAACAGGACGTTATCTGGATAATGCTAACTTCTTCAGTGTGGAAGATCCGCAAACGATTTCCGATCATGAGTTATATGATTTGCTTATGGCCGAGTATCCTGGTTGGGTTCGGGCTGCTTCTGATAATGGGTTGATTCTTAGAGAAACAAGCAAAATTCACTGATAAAAATATTTGTCTGAAAAGCAAAAAAGGGAAACACGGCTCACGATTGGCCATGATTCCCCTTTTTAATTGTACTAAAAAATGTAGTGAGTTATTCAAATATCGGTAAGGTTACTACAACCATCAGTAAATACAAGATGGCAATATAATTAACCGAATATAGAAACATGACCCGAGCCCACTTCTGATCATCTTTCGCAAAAAATCCCCTTATACTAATCACTAGCCATGCGATATTAAGCAAGGTAGCAACGAATAGGAACACTGTACCGAGCGGAGCTAAATAAAATGGCAGCGGAAGCAAACATGCTACATATACAAGAATTTGCCGCTTCGTCATAGAAAACCCATGAACAACTGGCAGCATGGCTACACCTGCTGCTTTATACTCATCATGTTTCCTTATAGCTATGGCGAATGTATGCGGCATTTGGAAAATAAATAAAATCAGAAACAATACAATTGGAATTATATGAATGCTAGACGCAATAGCTGCCCATCCAATTAAAGGAGAAACAGCCCCCGAGATACTTCCAATTACTGTATTCAGAGTAAATTTTCGTTTGGACCACATCGTGTACAATATAACATAGGTAAACCACCCGATAAATGCATAGAAGACAGCTTCAAGAGTTGTAAAAAAGAGAATGAGGAAACCCAATATGGAAAAGGTAATCCCCATAAATAATACAGCCTTTAAAGTAAAATGGCCTGTTACGGTCGGACGGTTTTTCGTCCTATCCATTACTCTATCAATATCCACATCATACCAATTATTAATAATAAGAGCCCCTGCCATTACAAATGTACTTCCAACCATAGTCAGTAAAAATAACGGTATTTGCTCCATAAAGGATTCATTTGAAAAGTACAGTGCTAACCAGAATCCGGTAAACACCGGCAGAACATTGGCTATTAATACATTCGCTTTGAAAAGTGACCTTAGATCAGATAAGAAAGACTTTTGCGGAGAAGGTGTTCTATCCGTACTCATCTTATATCCTCCCCCCATGACTTAGTTCAAAAAATGATAGCAAAATCCTCTTTATTCATGCATGTCCAATTCATAAGTTTTATAAAGAGGCCCATCTAATATTAACACAGATAGCTTATAAAATTGAAATTCTATATACAAAATTCTACACATTTTGCTAAAAAGCATACTTACTTAGACTATTCGGCGAAATTATCGTACTTTTCTCTATCAAAAAAAGAGGTTTTTTTAATTTATTTAATGTTATAGCAAATAATAATAAAAACTTTGACATTCAAATGGCAATCATGTAAATTACTATATGGACGAACATTTATTAGGTGTCCTTGCTTAAATATTCGTTTTTAGGGGTGTATAATATGGAAAACGTATTTGATTATGAAGATATTCAATTGATTCCGGCGAAATGTGTTGTAAATAGCCGTTCTGAATGTGATACAACTGTAACTTTAGGAGGACATACATTTAAACTGCCTGTCGTTCCTGCAAATATGCAAACAATTATCGATGAGAAGATTGCTATTTATTTGGCTGAAAATGGTTACTTCTATATCATGCATCGTTTTAATCCAGAAAAACGAATTTCCTTTATTAAAGATATGAAGGCTCGTGGATTAATTGCATCTATTAGTGTAGGTGTTAAGGAAGAGGAATATGGATTCATTGAAGATTTAGCACAGGCTAAGCTTGTCCCAGAATTCATCACAATTGATATTGCGCACGGCCACTCTAATGCTGTAATCAATATCATTCAACATATTAAAAAGCACTTGCCGAACAGCTTTGTGATCGCAGGAAATGTTGGTACACCAGAAGCAGTAAGGGAATTAGAAAATGCTGGTGCAGACGCAACAAAGGTTGGGATTGGACCAGGTAAAGTATGTATCACGAAGATCAAAACTGGCTTTGGAACTGGCGGCTGGCAATTAGCTGCTTTACGCTGGTGCGCAAAGGCGGCCAGCAAGCCTATTATCGCAGATGGTGGCATTCGTACACATGGAGACATCGCAAAATCGGTAAGATTTGGCGCCACTATGGTGATGATTGGCTCTTTATTTGCCGGCCACGAAGAATCACCAGGTGAAACGGTCGAGAAAGACGGTAAACTATACAAGGAATACTTCGGTTCTGCTTCCGAATTCCAAAAAGGCGAAAAGAAAAATGTAGAAGGCAAAAAAATGTTTGTTGAATACAAAGGTCCTTTACAAGAGACATTAACGGAAATGGAGCAGGATCTCCAGTCTTCCATTTCTTATTCTGGAGGAAGCAAACTAAGCTCCATTCGCAATGTTGACTATGTTATTGTGAAGAACTCTATATTTAACGGTGATCGTGTTTATTAATAGCAACCAAGGGGCCTCTATCCCGTAATGGTCAAAACTTGTATACCCTCTGACATGAGGGTATTTTTTATTATTGGATGAGTAGCGAGATTAGCTGCATTTATATTGAATAAAAAGGAAATAACACTTATAATTGAGAATGAATTTCAATTCAGACTATATTGCTCAGTATATTTTTTTCTGGAGGTTTTGATTTGTTATTACGCTTTTTTTCTTATTATCGGCCATATAAATGGTTGTTTATCCTTGATTTTGTATCAGCAATTATTGTGGGCATATTAGAGCTTGCATTTCCTTTAGCCGTTAATCAGGTCATTGACCGGCTGCTCCCAGAAGGAAATTGGAGCATTATTCTTTTAGCCTGTGCGGGACTGCTTCTGATTTATCTTCTTAATACAGGATTACATTATATTGTTACTTATTGGGGACATAATTTAGGTATTAATATTGAAACAGATATGCGCCAAAAGCTGTTTACGCATATGCAAAAGCTTTCATTTGGATATTATGACAACAATAAGACAGGACATAGCATTTCTCGGCTGACGAAGGATCTTGAGGAGATTGGGGAAGTGGCCCATCACGGTCCAGAAGATGTATTTGTTGCCATCATGACACTTGTTGGCTCTTTTACCTTGATGGTCAGCATTAACTGGAAGCTTGCGGTTATTTCTTTTATCGTCATCCCTCTTCTGATTATATTTGCGATTTATTTTAATAAAAAAATGACAAGAACCTTTCGAAGAATGTTCCAGGATGTAGCGGAGATTAATTCACGAATAGAGGACAGCATCGGGGGTATTCGCGTCGTTCAAGCATTTGCTAACGAAAAGTATGAGCAGAAAAAGTTTAAAGAAAACAATGAAAACTATCGTCTAACTAAGCTGCAATCCTATAAGATTATGGCGCAAAATGTGATGGCTAATTATTTGTTTATGAGAACCATAACTCTTTTTACCCTACTATTTGGTACGTTTTTTGTTATATCTAGAGAATTAACTTATGGGGAGTTCGTTGCTTTTATCTTGTTATCGAATATTTTGATCGGCCCCATTCAAAAGATTAATGCGGTTATTGAAAGTTATCCGAAGGGAATTGCTGGATTTAAGCGATATACAGAAATTATCGACACGGAGCCTGATATTGAAGATTCCGAGGATGCTATTGAGATGGAACTCGCTGGAACAATCCAGTACAACAATGTTTCTTTTGGTTATGAAGGAAATCAACCTGTGCTTAATAATATTAATCTATCCATTCAACCCGGAGAAACTGTTGCTTTTGTTGGCCCATCTGGTGCTGGAAAAACAACCCTCTGCAGCCTCCTTCCGCGATTTTACGAGGTTCAAGAAGGCTCCATATCTATAAATCAAATAGATATTCGGGATATTAAACTATCATCCTTGCGCAGACAAATTGGGATTGTCCAGCAGGATGTGTTTCTATTCTCTGGTACTATTCGCGAAAATATTGCCTATGGGAAATTGAATGCAACTGATGAGGAAATCTTAGATGCTGCTGAAAAAGCGAAGCTTGATGACTTTATCCAAAGTCAGCCTCAAGGTCTTGATACGATTATTGGTGAAAGGGGCGTTAAGCTTTCCGGCGGACAAAAGCAGAGGCTCGCCATTGCCCGAATGTTCCTTAAAAATCCGCCAATTCTAATCTTGGATGAAGCTACATCCGCCCTTGACACAGAAACAGAGGCAGCGATTCAAAAGTCATTGGAGGAACTCACCGAAGGCAGAACCACGCTAGTTATTGCTCATAGATTGGCCACCATTAAAAATGCTGATCGAATTCTCGTTGTAACGAAAGATGGAATTGCGGAGCAGGGCAACCACCAAGAACTGCTGGAATCTGAAGGAATATACAGCAGGCTGCATCAGGCTCAATTTAGTTGAGAGCATTTGCATATAAAATTAAAAGCCTGACTCGCTTATCACTGCTGAAGTCAGGCTTTTTACTTCTTACTCCTAATTAATAGACTATGGCTGTTTAATGTATATAGTCTGGCCGATAAGATGAATAAATCATCATAATTTTTTCTCACATATTCCTCCATTATATTTAACCCCTTCTGAAATTCATCCACTAAATAGTGAGTGTACTTTTCATCCCATGAAAACTGATTAATTCTTAGTAGTTCCTCTGCAATTATTTGGAACTTAAACTCAACTGAGAGAAGTTTTATTTGATACAATTTGTCAGAATTTGAATAAACAGTGTTCCTATTCTCATAGCTTTTATGAACATATTTAATAAATGTCATTATTTGGTTAGCCAGCATCTTCGCTTTTTCCATTTCGAAATTAACTTTCATTTTCCACTCTCCCAATTATTTATTATCAGTAACTTAATTAAGAAGAGTGTATGAATTTAGCAGCAATAATAAAACTTAAATTTTTCTCTTACTGGCCGTATTGTCATTCGTATAATTGTCCATTTAACTTTGCCAGGAGCCTCCTCTCATATGTATCTTATTCGCACATCTATGCTTGATTTCATTTGTATAGAATATGATTCCTTAAAAAGAGGAAAGTATGATCTTATAGGTCAAAGAGCCCTATATGAATAGAGCTCCTTAGTTTCTTGATTTTATTAACGTTTTTGAATGCCGGAAACAGTTTTACGAAAATGCCCTTCCCTTATACTGCCTTTACGAAATCTATAAATTTGGCAACCTTTTCATCTAAGAACTTTAGAGTCCCCTCATCTACAAGCTGACCTGTCTCATCGAATTTCTGATTTGCAAGACCAATCAATACCTCGTTTCCACCTGGAGGAAGTATCTTAGCTTGAACACCAGGCGATGATAGAATTTCACGTAAATGCATTTGGGCACGAATAGTACCTAGCATTCCAGGAGTCGCCCCCAATGTCATTACTGGTTTGCCAATGAAAACCTTGTCCACCCTAGAAGCCCAATCTAAGGCGTTTTTTAATACGCCAGGAACCGACCAATTGTATTCTGGAGTAATGATGATAACCCCATCTGCACTTGAGATTGTATCTTTAAATTCCTTTACAGCAAGCGGCGGATTGTTTTCTTCATCTTGGTCATAATGAGGCAGACTACGAATATCAGTAATAAACATATCCATTTTATCGACATAACGTTCCTTCATAGTCTCAGCGAGCTGTCTATTCAGAGAACCCTTACGGATACTTCCAACGATCGTAACAATTTTCATAATATAAAACCTCCCAAAGTATTTTTAATCATTTTTGAATATTGAACCTGATCTTTCGAGGGTTATCTATCAGCATTTTTATCTATTAGCAAAGTATCAAAGAATTGTGGGTTATAGAATATTTTCATATACAAAATAGTTGAGTGTAAACAAAGGTGCCTGAACACGGAAAGTAAAATTCAAGATGCAGCAGGCACTGCTTTCAATTATTTTACTTATCTTCCCTTAATAAATAATCATTTCCATCCTGGTCCTTAAATGAAAACATCGTTCCAAATGGCAGTCTCATCATTTCCTCCACTTGTACTCCATTTTGTTTCATTTTCTCATATGCTGATTCGATATCAGTTGTACTGAAAAGTATAGATGGATGTGCAACCTTAGATGGCTGATGTTGTTCCATTGCCGATTTAGAATAAAGCACTAAAGTCGTAAATTCATCCTCGCCTGGCCCAACCTCAATCCAAAACGCATCTGGCCCCATTGGCTGTTCAAATTTTAAAACAAATCCAACCTTATTGATCCAAAAGTCTTTTGCTGCTTCCTGATCTTGTACATAAACCGTCACTTTTCCAACTTTGTTTATCATCCAAAAAACTCCTTTTCATAAATCATGATAGACAAAATTAGTTTATCAATCCGGAATATCAAAAGCAATTTTGGATGATTAGTTTCCTCCTCTTCACCTAAGCCCATATGTCAGGATAAACTATTTTACTCATTTGCATTTCATTAGTAGGGGGTGTTATCTTCGAGGATCCTCATTCCGTTATTTATTCGAATCGATTGTTTTTCTTGAGGTTATCAGACCCTGTTTCCGCTATTGCATGAAAAAGAATGCTATTTTCCCTTGTTTTTATAATTAAGAGATTCTCTGTCCTATTCAAACCCTAAAGATGCTGGTTTTATGGAAATAAAGGATTCTCTCTCCAAAAAAATGTATTTTCGCTTCTCTCCTCTCTTATTTTTTCATTTCGGTCAGCTTTCAATGTGCTATGTAAATGACAAATGTCAAAAAGATAAAACTAAAGAAATAAGCATATACATAGAAGATAGAATAGTTATGATAGCAATAAATAGTTTCAAATGATGAATAGGTACCTTATTTGCAAAGTGTGCCCCTATTAATATCCCAACAATCGTACCTATCAAACTTGCTATAATTAACATGGTGAGATTTCCCATACTTGCATGAGCAAAGTACCCAAATACAGATGGGATGGCAATAACAACTGAGTTTAACAAACTCACTCCAACGGCTACCCTTATATTTACCCCCAAACTTGCTAATAACGGAACGAGTAAAATAGGGCCGCCCGCTCCGGTTAATGAGCAGACCGCTGCTGTTATTAATCCAATCAAAATAACTACTAAATGGTTATTTAGTATTTTCGATTGCCTATCTCCATTTCTATTGTTTTTCTTAAGCAAAATGGATAGGCCAGCTATAAGAATAAAAATATAAAGGAGAAGTTTTGCTAGAAAGTCAGAAATTAGCACATTGATTTGGACACCCATAAATGCACCAGGCAGGCTGCCAATACTCAAGTATAGTGCTAATTTTAGATCCATGTTCTTAGATTTCCAGTAGGAGTATGCACCAATAATACCGGAAACTGCAAACGATAGAAAGCTCAGCGCAAGGGAATCATGCACAGGCATTACTAAAAAACCTACATAAATTAAAGGAAGCAAAAAGCCTGATATTCCTGACATTCCCAATAAAACACCAATAATTAAGTTTAAAATTAAAACTACACAAAAGAGAAATAAGTATGTGAACATTTATCAAACCTCAACTCCTTCCGTTCTAGGGACGCTTCGCATACATTTTAGGCGCCTCCAAGTATTTATAAATACTTTACATGTTAAAATTGGTATTTAATAGTATTCCAATCAATTCCTTTTTATCAAACCTTTTTCTTAACTTCAATTAGAATTAGGAACCCACTAATGACCATTATTAATTACAAAAAAGAAGATGAACGTTTTCACCTGCTGCTAAGTCTAATAAGTAGCAGGGGGAAGGAGGCAACGCTGTGGTTGAGATAGATATTATAAAAAAAGCAATAAAAAGGGATGAACACGCTCTTTTACAAGTGCTGGAAGCATATGAAGATGTATTGTATCGGACAGCGTTTGCTTATTTAAAAAATGAGCACGATGCGATTGAAGCCATCCAAGAAACGACTTACCGAAGCTATAAAAAAATTCATACGCTTAAAGAGCCGCGTTATGTCGGAACATGGCTCGTTCGAATATTGCTCAATGTTTGCCACGATATGCATAAGAGAAAAAGTCGTATTGAGCTGAGGGAAACGTTGGAGGTCGAAGGACAGTATTATGATTCTCCTAATCTAGAGATTTTTGAAGCGATTTCGCAATTGCCACATGAACAGCAGCAATTAATTTATTTGAAATATTTTCAGGATATGAAAAACAATGAGATTGCGAGCGCGCAAAATATTCCCGAAGGAACAGTTAAATCCAGATTGCACACAGTACTACGGAGGCTGCGCCATTATTTTAGCGAGAGGAGGGAATTTTAAATGAATGAAAAAGAATATGCCGCTTTAAAAGATGAACTTAATTCGATTCCAGTTCCGAAAGAAGCACTCTCCTATGCTAGGACAAACGGTTTAAAGAGAGTACAAAATGAAAGACATAGCCGCAAAAAATGGACAGGAATGTTAACAATTACAGCCGCTCTTATCTTAATCCTGATTACAACGATTCGCGTATCTCCTGCTTTTGCACAAGCAGTTGCGAAAATACCAGGCTTTGCTCCGCTCGTTGAGATGATTGCCTATGACAAAGGAATTGAGGATATATTAAAAAATGATTATTATGAAGAGCTTAATATAACAGAAACAAAGAATAATTTAACATTTACATTGCTCGGCATTATTGCAGATGAATCAGGAATGATTATTAACTATGAGCTTGAAGCTCCCTTCGAGATTCATGACCTCCACACAAAAGGTGTTGAGATTAAACAAAATAAAAAAGGGCTGGAAGCTGGATTAACATTTAGTTGGTATGCCAAGGAGCCGACAAATCATATAGAAGATACTATAGAGGTAACCGCTAGTAAAAATATCGATTTCACAAATCCGAATTTCGAATTATCCATTACATTTAAAGACGAACATGAGACAACATTCAACATCCCTTTTTCTTTGCAAAAGGAAATCGCAAAAAGTAAAAATTACAAATTGGATCAAACTGTAGAAATCGATGATCAAAAATTGACCGTAAAATCACTGAGGATTTCTCCACTTCGGGCAAAGCTTGATATCGCAGTCGATTCTGCAAACACCATGCAAATTTTGCAAATAAAAAGCATGCGTTTATTGGATGAGAAAGGCGAAGTATGGGGCACAATTACAAATGGAGTATCAGGCTTTGGAGGTATGCGAGACGGAGATGCAGCTCTCTTCTTTCAAAGCAACTATTTTAGAGAACCCAAAAGCTTGACGTTGGAAATCAATGATGTGCAGGCATTGCCAAAAGGAAAGGATTATATCGAAGTCGATTTTCTAAAGAAGAAAGTCTTCTATATTCCCGACAATGTAAATGTAAATATTGAGATTGAAAGTAATAATACAATTCGTGCTACCTATAAGTCAAAAGAAGAAAATCATTTCTATCAAATGTTTTTCCAAGCGGTCGATGCAAACGGCGAAACTGTTGATACTAATGGTTCTACTAATACAAATAGTAATGGAATGGTTGAATCAACCTACACATTTGACACAAGCAATAAAACAAATCCAATTCGAATTTATTTCAATAGCTACGAAAATTATTTAAAGGGATCCGCTACTGTGACTATTCCCTTAAAGTAGCTCGTATCTTATGGAAAAACACAGGGACGGATCTCTTGCTTCTGGATTAGGGTGCCTGATATATGAGAGCAATACCGTTATTGGAGGGCGGGCACCCAATATTCTGTGGATGAATTTCTAATCATTAGTAAAAAGATTTCATATTTAAGCTTGCCCCCTCCTTTATTTTTTTTATATATACTTTCACCCTTCAGCTAGCTATTTTTTCATGATCAGCTACCTTAGAATTCTTCCCTTTTCGTTTAAATGACCAAGATTTAATCGTGCCTACAATTCCTAATGGGAAGAACATAACTGCTAAAATGTATAAGATTCCAAAGAAGATCATCCACCTTTCAAAAATCCAATGGACTTTAGCTAGACCTGTTAACCAATGATGCGCAAATTCTATTAATCCAGCACCGATAATCGCACCCGCTAAAGTCCCAACCCCGCCAATAATTGTCATTAGCAGTGCATCCAATGTCACATCAATAGCAAATACAGACGTATTGACAAAGCGAAGTGTCAGCACATACATGGAGCCAGCAAAGCTTGCGATTACCCCTGCAACAACACTAGCAATAATTTTATAATGAATCACAGTATATCCTAAAGACTCTACCCTCTGTTCATTTTCTCGAATGGCTTGCAGGACGCGGCCAAGAGGAGATTCTGTAAATCGTCTTAACGCAAGAAAAATAAAGATCATAAGAAACAGTGTGACAAAATAAAGTATTACTCGATCTTTAAGTACATCTGGAATCTGAAAGGTAAAGCCATCATTCCCATGCGTTAAGGAACGCCATTTTTCAGCAGCCACTAAAAACAATCCTGAAAAGGCAAGTGTTAACATGGCATAAAAATGACTTTTCAATCGTAAAGAAAGAAGTCCAACGATATAGCTAACTGCGCCTGCTATAATGGCAGCCACTAAGATTGAAAGGAGTAGGACTAAGATGGTTTGGTCAAATCTTTTTAAAAATATTCCTGTCGTATACGCACCAATTCCGAAAAACATCGCATGGCCAAATGAAACTATGCCTGTAAAACCTAGTAAAATATCATAGCTCATAGCAAATACGGCAAAAATAAAGACTTGCGTAAACAAAATCAGCATACTTTTTGTATCATTCAAAAATGGAAAACAAATTAATAGAAATGCAACTGCACTATAAATAATATTCGCCTTCGAGGAATTCATAGGAAGCTTCATCTTCTCACCCCTTTACTTTGAATAATCCTTGTGGTCTAAAAATTAATACAACAGCCATAAGCAGCATATTTACGGCAAGTGATAAGTCCGGAACGTAATAAGCCATGAATGCCCCTGACAATCCCACTAATATAGCAGCGAATAATGACCCTGTAATACTTCCCATTCCTCCGATGACAACAACAATAAAGGCCAAAATTGCAAACTCCATTCCCATTTCCGCATAAATAACGCCAGAGTACGGCCCAAGCAATACTCCGCCTAGTGCAGCCATCGCTGAACCAACCATGAACACTAGCATAAAGATTTTCTTTATGTTTACTCCAAGTGCTTGCACCATTTCTTTATTAATCACACCGGCACGTACAATTAAACCGATCTTTGTATTTTTCAAAATATAATAAACGATAAAAAACACAAGGAATCCAATAGCGATGATAAACAAGCGATATTTAATCATAATGACTCCGCCAAACTCCCAGCTTCCTGCTAAGTAAGAAGGTGTTTTTGCACTAAGCTGGTTTGGCCCCCATACCACTTTTAACATTTCTGAGAGTACAATCATGACCCCCAGTGTGATTAATATTTGTTGAATATGGTTTCCATAGACGGGTTTTATTATGATTCTCTCCATAAATAAACCCAAAATAAGTCCTGTCAGTAAGGCAGATATCATTCCAATTAAATAGCTTCCAGTCGATGTATATGTCCAAATACCTGCATATGCTCCCCAAGCAAACAATCCGCCGTGGGCAAAATTCAATACATCCATAAGCCCGAAAATCAGCGTTAACCCTGCCGCCAAAAGGAAAACTAACATTCCTGTTGCAAGTCCATTAATAGATAAATTAATTAATACATCCAATCAAGTTCCTCCTCTCTTCGATACGTATCACGTACTAGCCCTCCTATTGAAATTCCCATTTGTCAATCAGTGTCGCAATGACTTGCCTTACGCTATACCTAAATATTGTTTTCGAACTTTTTCATCTTCTTTCAACTCTCTCATTTCTCCATGAAGAATCGTTCGGCCATCATCAATAATATAGAAATGGTCGCCAATCGTGCTTGCCATCATGTAGTTTTGCTCCACTAAAACAATCGTTGTTTTTGCTTTCATTTCCTGAATCGACTCCATCACCTTTTCAACAACAATTGGCGCTAAGCCTTTACTTGGTTCATCAATTAGCAGCAGATCATTATCATTCACATATGCCCTTGCAATAGATAGCATTTGTTTTTGACCTCCGCTTAAATGACCCCCTTTTCGCTTCCAAAACTTCTTTAAATCAGGAAATAAGTTCAGAATGTAATCCAGCCGCTCCATCGTTTGCTCATTTTCTTTTTTCATAGCAACCTTCATGTTTTCTTCCACTGTCAATTCACCAAATATTCCTTGATCCTCGGGAACATAGCCAATTCCTTTAGCGGCAATTAAATAGGTTGCGAGTCCTGTAATGTTCTCACCTTTGTATTCAATCCTGCCTTTTGTCGGCGGGTTTAAACCCATAATTGATCGAAGTGTCGTTGTCTTTCCTGCTCCATTTCTGCCTAATAATACAGTTACTTCACCTTTTTTAACCTCCAATGAAACACCTTGTAAAATATGAAATTGATCAATATATGTTTCAATCCCCTCTAATTTAAGATGCGTGGTCATCATACAGGCCTCCTAAATAAGCAGTTTGAACTGTTTCATTATTCATAATTTCTCTAGGCGTACCATCTGCTAGAAATCTTCCATTGAATAAAACCATTAAACTGTCCGAGAGATCGAGAATCATATCCATTTTATGTTCGATTAAAATGATTGTCCGATTACCCGCTTCTTTGATTTTTTTTATAACATCTAAAATAGCCGGTACTTCTTCAAGTGACATTCCGGCAGTTGGTTCATCTAAAAGAAGAACCTCCGTTTCAAGCGCTAAAAGCATAGCAATTTCTAATTTTCTTTTTTCTCCATGAGCAAGATTTTTTGCCACCGCATCTGCTTTATTATCAAGGAGGACAAGCGTTAATATTTCTAATGCTTTCTCTTCGAATGGACGATATTTTCGGAAATGCTTCAACATTTGATAGCGAACTCCTGCTGCAGATTGGACGGCTAGTCTTACATTCTCTAAAACCGTTAAATTGCTGAATACATTCGTTATTTGGAAAGAGCGTCCAATCCCCTTTCTTGTTCTTTCTGTTGGAGACAGTTTTGTGATATCTTCTCCTTTTAAAAATACTTGCCCTTTTATAGGGGAAAGCTGACCGCTTAACAAGTTAAAAAAGGTTGTTTTACCTGCGCCATTAGGCCCGATAATGGACTTAAAATGGTTTGATGGGACAAAAAAATTTACTGAATCGACTGCAACATGTCCACCAAAAGTAATCGTTAAGTCCCTAGTTTCGATAATAGGAGTCATCATTTATTTCACCTCTTTTTTCAACAAGTACCAGTCACCTGTCGAATTTTTTGTCCTAGCACTTGCGATTTTGCTAGAATAGTAAACTTCGGTACGATAGCTACCGAAGCTTACTATTAATTAATCAATTAGTTCCGAACAGGCGGTGCTGTTTCTTCTGGTGTTAATTCCCGCATTAGCACCGGAATAGGATAATCGATCCCATCCACTTTTTCTAAACGAATCGCATATAATGTTTGTAGTGCCTGATGATCTTCTTTCCGGAATGTCATTTTCCCTTTTGGCGTATCAAAACTCATTCCTTCCATTGTGCTAATTAGCTTATCAACATCTGTGCTGCCTTCTGTCTTTTTTATCGCTTCAACAATAGCAATGGCTGCACTCATGCCACCTGGCGTGAATAAATCTGGCACTTCCCCGTTATGCGCACTTTTATGCTGAGCTACTAACCAATCATTGACATCATTTTTTGGCAGAGCG
The DNA here is from genome assembly GCF_036965085.1 of Bacillus sp. JJ1532. NCBI lineage: Bacteria > Bacillati > Bacillota > Bacilli > Caryophanales > Bacillaceae > Bacillus > Bacillus sp. JJ1532. Next base: position 58,649 of record NZ_JBALOW010000050.1, on the reverse strand, counting down.
TGAAAATAGACTGTAAACCCTTCCATTCCAATCAATGCTTCCATTGTCGCAAGAGTTGCAATATCAGCGGTACCTGTTGAAATTTTTATGCCCTTTTCTTGAACCTTCATATCGGCAATTTGGTTCCATGGAGTGTTTGCTCCAGCCCAAACAACATATAAGTATTCCGGCTTTGCTTCGATTATTTTTTGAATATTGGAGGTAAAATCAGTTGCAGCCGGGTCGGCGTATTCCTCATGGATAATTTCAGCCCCTAGTTTCTCCGCAGCTTCTTTAAATGCAGCTATCCCATCTCGGCCAAAGGCATAATCAGGAGCGAGCGTTGCAATTTTTACACCCTTGCCTGCAATAGCTGCAGCACCAGCAACCGCATCCTGTGATGAGTTGCGTGCTGTTCTGAAAATGTATTTATTCCAATCAGCTCCCGTGATGCTATCCGCTGCTGCTGGTTCGACGACCATAATTTTTTCATATTCTTCAGCAAGTGGTAAAACAGCTAATGTATCGGCAGAACTTGAAGATCCAATTAAGAAATCGACCTTATCTTCTTCAATCATTTTCGTTGCTTTTTGGATCGCAACCTCAGGCTTTGTTTCTGTATCCTCAATGACATACTCGATTTTGTGGCCTCCTACTTCCATTGTTCCATCTGTTGCATACTCAAGACCGAGCTTAAAGCCATTAACTGTTTGCTTTCCATATGATTCAAGAGCTCCACTTAATGAAGCGAGAACCCCAATTTTAATTGGATCCTTTTTTTCTTCATCTGAATTGTTTGAGCTCCCGGAATTATTCTCTTTCTTACTGGCCGATTCTGAATTACAAGCTGATGTAAAAACCATAAGCACTGTTAACATAAATAGAAACAATACTTTACCAAAAGATTTTTTCTTGAACATAATCCTCATCTCCCTGTAATTGCTAATTTATTGTAAAAATAAGATTACTAACACAACCTTATACTTATCCTTTTCCTCCTTTCCATTCAATGACTGTGGCTGCCCATGTATACCCTGTGCCAGCACTGACCGCTACAGCAATATCGCCGGTTTTTAATTTTCCTTGTTGACTTGCAAAATGCAGTCCAATACATGGATCAAGTGCAGACATATGACCATGATGATCTAAATACACTGCTTTTTCTTCTGGTAAGTTTAATCGTTGAAGGAGTTCTCTAAACATGGAGCGTTTCGAATGAAGTGGCAGGAGAACGTTAATGTCTTGAAGTGCTAATCCGCTTTTTTGTAATGCTTGAAGTATAACTTTCTCAAAATTTGGAATGGACACAGGGTCTAGTCTCTCTTTCATGCTAGCCGGTTCAACAACATCAATATAATGCTGTCTGTTTTGAACCGACTCCAAGCTTGCAAAGTGCTTAGATCCCCCTGCTGGAACACGTACATCTTCATGGAATGATCCATCTGTGATGATGACGCTATCTAAAATTTCACTCATAGTTGCATCTCGTTTTACTAAAGCGGCAGTTCCTCCATCGGCAAAATTAAACATAAAACGCGAGCGAGGATTATCATAATCAATAATTTGTGATTCTTTACATCCGCCTACTAGTAAAATATTTTTAATAGACTCGTCAGCCATTAGCATATCTTTAGAGACCTTTAAAGCAATCGGGAAGCAGGAGCTTACATTCATCATTTCAAATGCATACGCATTTTTCGTTCCAAGCTCATACTGTATCTTTGGTGCGCTTGACCAAACATAATAGTCTTTGTGCGGACTTCCAAAATAAATAACAACATCAATAGATAAAGGATCTACTTTTGATAAAATTGGCCTTGCTGCAGCAATTGCTAAGTCCGAAGCGTGCATCGTATCATCTGCTACATGTTTCTGGTATAAACCAAACTTTTCAATAATAATTTTTTCGGGAATACCAGTCTTGGAGGCTAATGCTTCTGCTGTTTCAATCCCCTTTGGAAAATAAACGCTGGTTGCTTCGATTCCAATCGCCTTCATATCAGCTCTCCTTTTGCCGGTACCATCATTACTGCTGATCCAGTTAGCACAAGTTCATCATTTTGATTATGGCATTCCGTTAATAACTTAATAATTTTCTTCTCTTCAATGAATTCCTGAACAGTGGCTGTCGCAGTAATTGTATCCCCGATAAAAACCGGGAACTTGAAGCGTATCGTCTGTTCCATATATACAGACCCTTTCCCTGGCAAATGTACTCCTAATAATTGCGATAATAAACTTGAGGTTAATAAACCATGGGCAATACGCTGTTTAAATCTTGTTTTCTTTGCATATTCACTGTTAATATGAATTGGGTTGAAATCACCGCTTATCCCCGCAAATAAAACAAAATCTGTTTCAGTTATTGTTTTACTGCATGATGCCTGCTGCCCAATATAAAGCTCAGCCATATCTTCACCTGCTTTTTACATAGTCACTAGACGGTTTTTTTGAATCTTTCCTGTCGCATTTTTCGGCAATTCCTCGAGAAATTCTACTTTTTTAGGAATTTTATATTTTGCTAAAAATTTATTGCAGTATTCGATAATTTCCTCTTGGGTTAGTAAACTTTCTTTCTTTTTTACTACAAAAGCTGCAGCTGCTTCCCCCCACTTAGGATCCAGAACGCCTACAACAGCTACCTCAACTACATCTGATATTTGTCCAATTACCTGTTCTACTTCAAGAGGATAAATATTTTCCCCGCCTGAAATAATCATATCTTTTCTTCTGCCTGCTATATATAAGAAGCCTTCGTCATCAACTATTGCCAAATCTCCAGTGTAAAGCCATCCATCACGAATTGTCTCATCTGTTGCTTCTGGTTTATTCCAATACTCTTTCATCACATTAGGGCCACGTACGACTAATTCACCAATCTCCCCAGCACCAACAACAGCCCCCTCGGAATCTACAAGTTTATAATCACAATAAAGAACTGGCTTTCCAATTGACCCAATTTTTCGTTTGGCATCTTCCCGAGAAAGCATAAACACAGTTGGCGATGTTTCAGTCATCCCAAACCCTTGCCCAAATAATAATCCCTTTTCTAAAAACGCTCGGATAAGTTCATGAGGACATGGGGCACCCCCATTATAAAACCAGCGAACAGATTGTAAATTCGTTGTTTCAAAAGTCGGACAAGTTAACAACGCTTGATGTATAGCAGGTACTCCCATGACAATGGTAGCTTTATGTTTTTCAATCATGGAAAGAGCTTTAAAAGGTTCAAACTTATCAGGAATAATAATTGTCCCACCCGCAAATAAAGTTGGAAAAGCAAACAAACCAATTCCACCAATATGAAAGAGTGGAAGCAAAACCAGCGAACGGTCAATTGACGTTAAATCAATTGAAAGCATGTTATTAAGCGCATTCCAAAACATATTTTTTTGTGTTAATACCGCCCCCTTTGGTTTCCCAGTTGTTCCCGAAGTATAACAAATAATATAGGAAGCGTTTTCATTGATAGGATCAAATATTTCATTTGGATGATTTTGTAAACTCTTTACTTTTTCAATTTCAATTACTTCTTCGATCCCAGTTTCCCCTTGAAGTAAAAGTGATAATTCTTGAAACGGCTTTTCTACAATTAATAGTTTTGTTCCACTATCTTTTAGCTGATAGTTAAGTTCACTTTCGGTTAATCGAATATTCAGAGGGACAGCGATGCATTCAATTTTCGCGATCGCGAATAACAAGATGATATACTCATCTCTATTTTGCGACAGTATGGCAATGCGATCCCCCGTCTCTACTCGAAGCTCTCTTTTTAAAAAAGAAGCGGTTGCATTTATCTGCTGCTCCAGTTCTTTGTAAGTGATCTGTTCATGTTCTGTGATGATGGCAATGCGATCCGGATTGATGCTTGCTCGTTTTTCTATCCAATAGGCAATGCCTTGCATAAGGATCCCCTTCCTCTATTATTTTTTTAAACCTTTAAAAATCAGTGTCATTGCAGCATCAAATGCCTCCTCAGGAACATCTTTCCCTTCCCAGAACACCCAGCGCATACCAAGAAATTGACCAATAGACATTAAACAATAAGCAACCGTTTCCTTGTCAATTTCTTTAAATTCCCCAGCATTTATCCCCTCTGACAAGCTTTTTAAAAATCCAGCTGCAAGTTTGTCGTAATACCACCGGTACAGCTCTTGGTCCACTACTACCGCCTGCTGAACGATACTGTATAAATTACGACGATCTTTCACCCAATTAAAAAATGCTTGAAATCCTTTTCGCTGTGCCTCTTCATAGCTAGCTGCATTAGCCATTTCCTCCTTTATCGCTAAGCGCAACTCGCGGCTATACATGCGAATTAACTCATCATATATGTCCTTTTTAGATGGGAAATAATTATAAAATGTTCCCTGTCCTACCTTTGCTTCTTGTGCAATATTCACAATAGAAGCTTCATAATAACCTTTTTGTCCAAATACCTCTTCTGCCGCTCGTAAAAGTTTTTCTCTCGTTTCCAATCCTTTTTGTGTCAAAACCTTTTCCTCAGCTATCACTTTTTCTGACATATGAATCACCTCTCAGGTTTGATTATATAATCAAATATCAGAATAATGCAACAATAAAATGTGAAATTGCTGAGTAAATAATTTTAGAGAGGTTACCAGACAATAAGTTTTAATAAAGATAATGGTTTAGGATGCTTTCACCGGTGTATTAGAGTTTCTGTTATAATTTAAGTTCCACTGCATCAATTATCAGGCATTTAAATCGGAGAAAGTCATTGCTATGCATTTAGTAGCCTTTTAAATGGCAGGAACACCGAGATTTTTTATCATATTAAAATAACTTTATTAGTGGGATATTTTTTGATATAATTCACTAGTTCATTTTAAAACCACTAGTTTTACTCATATAGTCACAGGGATAGGGTCTGCAAGCTTGGTTATTGCTAATCAGCAGGATTCTTGATTCTAGTTTAACTGCGATGGTCGTAGGATTATTTGTTTGGTAAGCTGTAGGGATTTGAATTATTTGGAGGTATTTTACTTTGAACAATCGTGATGCACAATATTTTGTATCGAAACTTGGACTAGAACCACATCCAGAAGGCGGATATTATAAAAGAACATTTGAATCGAATGAAAAAACTTCTGATCAAGAATTAACAGTGAATTTTGAAGGAAAACGAAAGCTTTATACGAGTATTTACTTTTTATTAACTTCTAATGACGTATCCCATTTTCATCGGTTAAAATCGGATGAGCTATGGTATTATCATGCTGGCAGTTCATTAACGATTCATATTATTCACGAAAACGGAGAATATGAAGAGATTAAATTAGGATTAAATTTGGATAAAGGAGAAGTCCCTCAAGCTTTAGTTCCGAAAAATGCTATTTTCGGATCGTCTGTTATGGAAGAAGATACCTTCTCCTTAGTAGGCTGTATGGTTTCTCCAGGTTTTGAATTTCAGGACTTTGAATTGTTTACACAAGACGACCTTTTGCCAAAATATCCTGCTTATAAAGATATAATTAAGAAGTTAGCATATAAAACAATTCCTGAGTAAAAAACATGACCCCCAGTAAGATACTTACTGGGGGTCAATGTCATTGCTTCTACATTTTCTTTTGATTGCCACTTACAAAGTTTTGTATAAACTCAAGCTGCTCTTCGTTTGGCTTTGTTCCTCGAACCACGTTAAACTTAGTAACAGCATTATCAAGAGATGTCTCTTCACTTACAATTTCCCCTATATGAACGAGATCACCCAAGAAGCTCCACATTTCTTCATTTGTTTTCGGATCTTGATGTCCAGTCACATAGGTATCGACATCATATTTTTTGATTTTTTCTAATAAAATGGTGAGTTCGTTCAGATCATAGCTCCATTCGCCACTATAAAAATCTTGATAGATGCAATCTCCTAGAAACATCACTTTTTCATTAGGAATATAAATAATGGAAGAATCCTGTGCATGGACGCCTCCAACATGTTCAACTACACAAGTTACCCCGCCCAAATCCATTTCAAACTTATCACTAAATGTTAAATCTGGCACCTGCAGTTCTAAATGATCCCGTGTAGGCATTTCACGCTTAATCATCTCACTGCAAAATTCTATTTCTTCACCAGTCTCTACTCGTGCATCTAATGAAGCATCATCCCATTTTAGAGTTTTCAAATATTCTACTTTTTCTTTTGTTTGCTCATGGCTAATCGTTAATAACCCCATCGTTTTTATGCCAAAGATATGATCCCAATGCCAATGTGTAATAACAACGAACTTGACCGGCGGGATATCCATTTTTTCGACTAAATTGAGAAAATCCTTTGCATGTGCAGGCGAATTCCCTGAATCAACGACCACGCTAAAGTCATCCCCACAAATTAAACCTAATGCCGGACGATCCGTTTCCGAATAATGCGGCATAAAATACACTTTATTTGTTAGTTTTTTCAGCATTTAAGTACCTACTCTCGTGTTTTTTATTATTTTAGCATAACTAATTCAAATCTTATGCATCAGAAAAATGGATAGAATTCATTTTTCCAAAATAAAAAAGGAGGAAAGCTCCTATCGTGGCTTCCCCCTTTTCAAATCCGTCTATCCCCTAAATTGAATCAGTGCAACATGTTTCGAAAAAAACTTCACGAGACTAATTAAAAAAAGGCTTGGAGTTCATATTTACTACATACCTTTTTATTATATGGATAAAGGCTTGTGGTTATAATGGACACGAGGAATTTACACTAAAGATAATTTTTATGCTATTCATATATCAAAATTTTACACTTGATAAAAAAAATAAAGCGTAGTAAAATTATCAAGTTGATTATATTAAACTATATATTACCTGTATAACTTCTAGAATATGGCTAGAGGGTCTCTACCAGGAACCATGAAAATCCTGACTACAGAAA
>NZ_JBALOW010000050.1:461-51735 GCF_036965085.1 Bacillus sp. JJ1532 | reverse complement strand
TTTCTGTAGTCAGGATTTTTTTTTGTTCAGAAAAAGACCTTCAAAGCCTATTTCTTTTGATATCAGCTAAGAAAGGACATGAAATAGATTATGAATTTGAAAGTTTTTATTCTAGCATTATCAACTATCGCGGTTGGATTGGTTGAATTGATCATTGGCGGGATATTGCCGACAATTGCCGATGATTTTAACATTTCTTTAAGCTCTGCTGGACAGCTAATCACTGTGTACGCTCTTATATACGCCATCGCAGGGCCTGTTTTACTTGTGTTAACGAGCAAAATCGAACGAAAAAAATTGTATCTTGCTTCGTTATTCATATTTTTCCTTGGAAATGTCATGACGTATTTTAGTCCGAATTATATCTTTATGATGATTGCAAGAGTTTTAACTGCAGCTAGTACAGCACTAATTGTTGTACTTTCCTTGACCATTGCTGTGAAAATTGTTGCCCCTTCTCACCGAGCAAAGGCTTTAGGTCTCATTTATATGGGCATAAGTTCTTCTCTAGTATTAGGTGTACCATTGGGAATCCTTCTATCCAATATATTTGGATGGCGCATCATATTCCTTGGAATCGCCGCGTTATCAATTGGATCAATGGTGCTTATTTCAATATTCTTGGAGCGTATTCCAGGGGAAAGAACCATTCCGCTCTCCCAACAATTAAAGGCAGCAGGCAGTGCGAAAATAGGAAGTGCCCACCTCTCTACGGTGTTTATGCTGGCGGGACATTATACGGTTTATGCATATTTCACACCATTTTTAGAGACGAATTTTCATCTTAATTCCTACTGGATCAGTATCTTCTATTTTATATTTGGTATTGCGGCAGTAGGCGGCGGAGCATTCGGTGGAACACTTTCGGATCGGATTGGTACTCACAAAAGTATTGTGATCGTTATCAGTGCATTTGCGATTTGCTTATGCTTATTGCCATTAACAACCTTTTCCCTTGTCTTATTCATTCCAATGATGATGGTTTGGGGAGCATTGAGTTGGGCCTTGGCACCACCTCTACAAAGTTATTTGATTCAAATTGATCCGGCAACGTCCGACATACAGCAAAGCTTAAATAACTCTGCTCTGCAAATCGGAATTTCACTTGGATCAGCTATTGGTGGTCTTGTGTTAAACAATTCCGGAACTGTTTCTAGTACAGCTTGGTTTGGAAGTGGCGTTGTCATTATCTCGTTACTATTTGCAGTCTTTTCTTTGACAAGACCAGCTATAGCAAGAGAAAATACAAACTCCCCTGCGTCTTTCCAAAGGTCTTAAACCACTTGTCTTCCTTGATTTTGTGAATTTTTGGGCTATCCAGAAAGTCAGTTTTTCTAGACTTAGTGGATAGCTCTTTATCTTTTAGAATAGTCGGTCTTGTGGTGGCTGTGGCGGACACTAATCTTACATAAAATGCTCTTTCCTAAGTTCCCTCCCAAAATGATCGCAATGAATAATTCATAGAACGCGTGTAGACAATATTCCTTTATTCCCCAAGTTCATCCGTAAAAAAACCGACCTACTAATAAGATTATATAATTATGCTACTTCCCTCTCTTTTATTTGATATAATAAAGTATCTGAAAAAATAAATAGCATTAGAATTGTGGGGGAACCGGTGTTACCGGTTGAGACTGTACCTATGAGGTGCTGACCCTTTGAACCTGATCTGGTTAACACCAGCGGAGGAAACATATTCGAATGAAGTATAGATATGTTTGTTCATGTACGCGCGGGTTCTCATCCGGGTGTTTTTTATTTTTTCTGGAAACTATCATGAATGCTTTGGAGGAAAAAATGATGAAATGGTTGATTGCAACGATAATGACTACCTTGCTTCTCGCAGGATGTGCTGGAGGAAAGGAATCCACTGATTCAACAAAGGTACAACAAGAAAAAAATGAAAAGGTAACGGTTGTTTTGGATTGGACACCGAATACGAATCACACCGGTTTATATGTGGCACAGGATAAAGGATACTTTAAAGAAGAAGGCTTGGATGTGGAAATTATTATGCCTGGTGAAGCGGGAGCCGATCAGCTAGTTGCTTCTGGAAAAGCCGATTTTGGCGTCAGCTATCAAGAAAGCATTACACAAGCACGGGTTCAAGGGGTGCCTTTAGTTTCAATCGCAGCAGTAATCCAGCATAATACGTCTGGATTTGCCTCCCCAGCGGAGAAAAATATTACATCACCAAAGGATTTTGCAGGAAAAACATACGGGGGCTGGGGAGCTCCAGTTGAAAAATCAGTCATTACTTCATTAATGCAAATCGAAAATGCCAATGTAGAAGATGTTTCCATTGTAAATATGGGGGATACAGACTTTTTTACAGCTGTAAAACGAGATATTGATTTTGCATGGATTTATTACGGCTGGACAGGCATTGAAGCGGAAATTCGCGGAGAAAAGATTAATATGGTCTATTTAACCGATTATAGTAAAAAACTAGATTACTATACACCAGTTCTTGCAACAAATGAAAAGAAGCTTCAATCTAATCCGGAACAAGTGAAGAAATTTTTGAAGGCAGTTTCAAAAGGCTACAAGTTTGCGATCGATAACCCATCTGAAGCAGCAGATAGTTTATTAAAAGCAGCACCTGATCTTGATCAAGAGCTTGTGAAGAAAAGTCAGGAGTGGTTAGCATCACGTTATCAAGATGATGCTCCAAGATGGGGTGAGCAAAAACTTGAAGTTTGGGAAAACTATGCAAGCTGGATGTTTGAAAATCAATTATTAGACAAAGAGCTTGAGGCAAAAAAAGCTTTTACAAACGATTATTTACCACAGTGAGGAGACTGTAAGATGAACAATTCCCTGGTTAGCATTCAAATTATACCGAAAACAAAAAATGGAGAAGACGTGATTCCATATGTGGATGAAGCGATAAAAATTATTGAAGAATCAGGTGTCACTTATGAAGTCCATCCGTTAGAAACAACGATGGAAGGCGAGCTTTCTGAACTATTTGATGTGATCAAAAAAATGAATGAACGAATGATTGAAATGGGCAGCAAAAACGTGATTTCTCAAGTAAAAATTTTATATCAGCCAACAGGCATAGCCATGAATCAGTTAACGGAGAAGTATCGATAATGAAAATAATTCGTTTTAAGGGATGGAGATCGGTTTTCGTTCTCCTTCTCTTCTTTTTCATTTGGGAGATTATCGTTAAAAAAGCCGATATTCCAGAATGGCTGCTTCCTGCTCCCTCAACGATTATGACCGAAGTGATTGCAGGCTTTCCCAGTTTTTCTGAACATTTGCTTTCAACGATAAGACTTGGGGCTACAGGGTTTGCGATCGGTGTTGGGATTGGGCTTTTCGCAGCTATCCTGCTCTATCTCCTGCCGTTTGTCCGAGAAGCTATTTATCCGTTTCTAATTCTTTCGCAAAATATTCCCGTGATCGTACTAGCCCCATTATTAGTCATCTGGTTTGGTTTTGGGATATTGCCCAAAATGATAGTCATTACACTTGTTTGTTTTTTCCCGGTGACGATTGCAGCACTTGATGGATTTAAGCAAACATCACCTGACTTAAGGCATTACATGAAAATGGCTGGTGCGACAAAGAGCCAATTGTTTTGGAAGCTGGAACTTCCACATGCTCTCCCCTCCATTTTTTCAGGAATAAAAATCTCTGCCACTTATAGCATTATGGGTGCCGTTATTTCCGAATGGCTTGGGGCAAAATCAGGCATCGGCGTGTATATGACACTAGCTTCTTCCTCATTCCGAACCGATCGTGTGTTTGTTGCTATCTTTGCAATCATGGCGTTAAGCCTATTATTCTTTGCGGTAATCGTTTTGGTTGAACGACTTCTTATCCGCTGGCAGTCAAAAGGAGCAAACTAAAATGAGTGTCTTAACGATACAAGATATTTCGAAAAAATTTGCCGATGTAGATGTCATTAGTCATTTAAATTTACAAGTGAATGAAGGGGAATTTGTCTCTATTCTTGGGCCTTCAGGCAGTGGAAAAAGTACGCTCTTTTCGCTCATTGGCGGCATTCTCACTCCTGATGAAGGGACGATTACACTGAAGGGTGAAAAAATCAACAGCCAAACAGGTGCGGTCAGCTACATGCCGCAATCCCCTAGCTTGCTTCCTTGGAGAACTGTCTTACAAAATGTTCTTCTTGGTCAAGAGCTAAAAGGAACAAAGGATACTAGTAAAGCTTTAAAAATGATTGAAAAAGCTGGGTTAGCTGAATATACCAATTCTTATCCTCATGAGCTTTCCGGCGGCATGAAACAGCGGGTATCCTTTATTCGAGCTTTGCTTAGTCCACAGCCCATCATTTTGCTTGATGAGCCGTTTTCAGCGTTAGATGAACTGACAAGACTGGACATGCAAAAATGGCTATTATCCATCTGGGAAAATAATCGCCGAACTGTTTTGTTTGTCACCCATAATCTTGAGGAAGCTTTGTTTTTATCCGATCGGATTGTGATTCTTTCAAATAAACCGGCAACCATTGCAGCTGAATTTGTTATTCCTTTTCCTAGACCACGTAAGGAAGAGCTACTGTTAGAGGGCGACTTTTTACAATGGAAACGGAAAATCTATTACGAACTGAAATCGTTCATGGAGTAATGATATGAAAAAAATCATTGATGCCCATATTCATCTTGATCAATATGAAAAACGAGATTTAAGCAGAATTATTGAAGGTGACCCTTCCATTGAAGCCCTTATTGCCGTTTCTTTTGACTTGAAATCATGTAAGGCTACACAGGAAATTGCTTCGCATTTTCAACAAGTTTACCCTGCTTACGGCTATCACCCAGAGCAGCCTCTTCCTCATGAATATGAGCTTATCAAGCTTATTAATTGGATGGATCATCATCAAGACGAGATGATTGCAGTTGGTGAAGTGGGGCTTCCTTATTATTTGCGTCAAGAACAGGATCTTCCACTAAGTCCCTATCTTGAATTGTTAGAAGAAATAACAATCAAGGCGAAAATATGGCAAAAACCGCTTGTGCTTCACGCTGTATACGAAGACGCTAAAATTGTTTGTGATCTTCTTGAAAAGCACTCGATTTCAAAAGCACATTTCCATTGGTTCAAGGGTGATGAGTATACGATTGACCGGATGATTCAGAATGGCTACTTCATATCCATCACACCAGATGTACTCTATGAAAACGATATTAAGGAGCTTGTCAAAAAGTATCCACTCGAGCAAATCATGGTTGAAACCGATGGACCTTGGCCATTCGAAGGTCCTTTTACAGGTAAGCAGACCCACCCACAAATGATGCATAAATCCCTTGAGCAAATTTCCAGATTAAAGCGAGTGCCGATTACTGACGTTTACTCTATTGTTAGGGAAAATGCAGTTGGATTTTATGGTTTGAAGAGTAAGAGCGAACAATGAGTTATGATTGTTCGCTCTTAATTACATACGCAAACAAATGAGGTGATTTCGCAAATAAATTGAGTTGTTTGCAATTAATCCTGTCGTTTCGCAAATAAATTACGATAAAGGTGGCTGTAAGTAGGATCATTAACGACTGTGATTTCTATCATTAGATTTATCTCTTACATCGGTTATAATTTGCAATGAAAGTATATAGTAATGTTGAATACAATAGCTTATTAAAGATGAGGTGGATAAGAGATGTCTTTTTATAAAGTATTAAGTCAATATTATGATGATCTATTTCCTAGTAATCCAGCTCAACTAGAATTTATTAAGACCGCCGCAAACAAAAAAATAAAACTACTAGATATTGCTGCCGGAGCAGGCAACCAAGCGATTGAATTAGCGAAAGCTGGCTATCATGTAACAGCCGTTGATCTAGATGAGAAGATGGTCGAAAAAATCGAAAAAAAGCGAATGGATCACCATCTAAATTTATTGACATTACAATTAGATATGAGAAACATAGATCACTTTCATGATCGATCGTTTGATGCTGCCATTTGTATCGGAAACTCTATTGTTCATTTAGAATCATTTGAAGAGATAAGTATGTCCATAAAGAAAATATGGAATGTGCTATCCGAAGACGGCGTATTAATTATTCAAACTGTAAATTATGATCGTATCCTTCAACACCATATTACAGAATTGCCGATTATTGAATTGCCGAATAAGGGAGTTACATTTAAGAGAACCTATGACCACTTTGAAAATAAAATTAAATTCAACGGAGCACTTACGATCAATCAGGGAGCAGGCATTCAGACCTTCTCAAATAGTGTCGAGCTGTATCCATTAACTTCAAATGAGCTCAATGAGAGTCTAAAAATGGCTGGTTTTGGACGAGTTCAGTTATTTGGAGATTTTAAAGGATCGGCATATACGACTGAATCTCCTGCATTAATTGGTATTGCGTATAAATGAAAAAGCACAAGCTCCTTATGAACAGTTTTTAAAGAAGAAAAAAGATGTTTCGTCTGCTCATCCTTTTTCTATTAAAGTGGAGGAGGGTTTATATGATCACCAGATGGCTGACCATTAATATCATTACTATCCTCGTCATTGTTTTGTGGAGCTTGTACCAAGGATATGATTCAAGTTATATTTTGATGGGGAAAATCATAGCACAAGCAGCATTTATTTTATTTTTAATTAATATAAATATGTATTTCGTCTTTCTCCTTATAAGGAAAAGTAAAATAAGAAATGTAAAAGTAAAACTTGCAAAAATTTCAAAGAAAATGATGAGATACCACATACCAATTGCAATAACTGCGACTCTGTTAATCATTGCCCATGCAGCATTGATGATTTCTACACGCTTTGTTAATCTCTGGAATACAAAAACTGTTAGTGGGGCAGCAGCGATTGGGATCCTGATTATCTTGTTATTTAGCGGTTTATTACGCAGATGGAAAGCATCAGGAAAAAGGAGAAAGTTTCATTTTACTATGGCTTTTGTATTTTTGGGATTTGTGATTTTACATGTTTTTATATAAATGTGTATCATTCCATTACTGAATTACTCAACATTCGCACCATTATAGGACATACTTTGGTGGTTACACTCACATTATGTCCTTTAAAGCCTAGTTATAGGACACGCTTAGGTGATTTCCTCCACTATATGTCCTTTAAATCCTGGGTAAAGGACATTCTTTAGCGATTACATCCACTTTATGTCCTTTAAAGCCCAGCTATAGGACATGCAATGTTGGTTCCACCTACTTTATGTCCTTAATTCCCCACCCTTGCCCCTATAAAGCTATCCCTTAAACAGTACTTGTCACTTTTGTTAACAATTACATTCCATAAACAGTAAAAAAAGTCTTGTAACACTCTTCAAATTGTTATAAGATACTTTTTGTTTTGATTAAATTCTTTGTGAAAAGGTGAACTAAGTGGTAAAAAACGCAACAAGAATACAGAAGGAATTTAATCTCTTCTACTTAACTTGGCCGATATTTTTAGAAATATTTCTTTTTATGCTTATGGGTATTGTTGACACGTTTATGTTGAGTGCAATATCGGATAATGCTGTTTCAGGTGTTGGCGCGGCAAATCAATATCTTCATATTTCCATACTCATTTTGGAAGTAGTCGGTAACGGTGCAGCCATCGTTATTGCTCAATATATTGGTTCAAGAAAAATGGCCGAGGTCGCGAAAATATCTGCGACAGCCATAGTCATGAATTTAATGGTTGGCTTAATTGTCAGTGTGATTTTTCTTCTTTTTAGCAGGAATATATTGGAAGGATTAAATTTATCAGGAGATATCTTACTATATGCTGACAGCTATTTAAAGATTGTCGGTGGAGCTATCTTCTTGCAGGCACTTATTAATTCAGTTGCCGCAATCATTCGTGTTCATGGATTCACGAAGCAGGCGATGCTTGTCTCACTTGGTATGAACGTGATTCATATTATAGGAAACTATTGTTTAATATTTGGGAAGTTTGGATTCCCAGAGTTAGGTGTCCAAGGTGCGGCTATTTCTTCCGTATTAAGCCGCCTTCTTGCACTGTTTGTATTCTTCTGGCTCCTCTATCGAATCATGGAAATCCGCATTGAAATTAAATATTATTTCAACCTATCACGAGAATATATTGGGAAAATATTAAAAATCGGTTTACCTTCTGCCTTTGAACAGGTTATGTATCAATCATGCCAAATCGTCTTCTTATTTTATGTAACTTTTCTCGGTGAGAACTCACTTGCAGCAAGACAGTATGCAGCAAATATTTCTATGTTCATGTATTTATTTGCCTTAGCCATCGGGATGGGAACATCGATCATCGTCGGTCGGCTTGTTGGCGGAAATCTAAAGGATGAAGCTTATGTCCGGGTTTGGAAAAGTTTAAAATGGGCGAGTGCTGCTACTTTGATAATCGTAGCCATCGTCATCATACTTCGCAAACCGTTAATGGCGCTGTTCACAGATGATCCTGAGATCATTCGTTTAGGTGCGAGCGTCTTACTATTAAGTATTCTACTGGAAACGGGGCGCACGATTAACATTGTAGTCATTAATTCGTTACGTGCAGCAGGAGATGCAACCTTCCCTGTCATCATCGGTGCGTTCTCAATGGTAGGAATGAGTCTCCCATTAGGCTATTTCTTTGTGTTTTACCTTGATCTTGGCTTACCAGGCGTTTGGTTAGCAATTGCAGCCGATGAGTGGACTCGAGCCATCATCATGTACTTTAGATGGAAAAGCAGAAAATGGGAAAAATACGCCCTTGTTTCCCATGACAATCCCGATGTAGAGAAAGTCGCAGTTAGTTAAAAAGAGTAAGAGGTTTATATGTTAATTAACACTCATTATTAAGAACATTCTCGTTCGGAAAATTTGTCATTAGAAAAGCACCAGCCACTAAGCTGGTGCTTTCCTAATATAACTAACTATCCGAAGGATTCGCACGGTTAGAAGTTCACTTTATGATACCTTATCCCTTTTTTTATTTTCAGGATTTTGATAACCATTTTCCCAGAACTCAGCATTCTTAATTCCATATTTAGACGAATTGAATTCTGGATCTTTCCCTTCCTTAAGCTGCTCTTCATAGTCCTTTAAAGCAATAAGCGCTGGTTTAAATAACAATAGAATCGCAATTAAGTTTAGCCATACCATAATTCCGAGTCCGATATCGCCCATTGCCCATGCTGTTGTTGCAGTTTTTACTGATCCAAAGAAAATGGTACCTAAAAGGATGAGTTTTAGTGCAATAAAAGCAATTCCCTTGAATTTACCACGTACTAGATAGGCCAAGTTTGTCTCCGCGATATAGTAATAAGCATAAATAGTCGTAAAGGCAAAGAAGAATAAAGCAATGGCAACAAATCCTGCACCGTATCCTGGAATGAGCGTATCAACTGCCGCTTGAGTGTAACCAGCTCCTGGTTCAACTCCTGGAAGGTTTTCAGTTAGTACTGTTCCAGTTTTTTCGTCGATTACATTGTATTGTTGTGTAAATAAAATCATCAATGCAGTCGCTGTAACGACTAAGAATACATCTAAATAAATTGAAAACGCTTGCACAAGACCTTGCTTAGCAGGGTGGGATACCTCAGCAGCCGCAGCTGGGTGAGCACCTGTACCTTGACCAGCTTCATTCGCATATAGACCGCGTTTTACTCCCCACATAATAGCTGAACCAATAATACCGCCAAACATTTCTTCAGCTCCGAAAGCGCTTTTAAAAATGAGTCCAAAAACTGCTGGAATATCGGCAAAATTAGATCCAATAATAATAAGTGCAATTAATACATAAGCAGCTGCCATGAAAGGAACGACCCATTCTGCAACTTTAGCAATACGCTTAACACCGCCAAAAATAGTAAAACCAACAAGTGCGACAACGATTAAACCAGTAACTGTTTTATCGAGACCAAAAGCGTTATGAACTGTATCTGCAATTGCATTTGCCTGTATACCTGGCATCAAGAAAGCCATTGCAAGCAATGTGGCCACTGCGAAAATCACCGCAAACCATTTCCAGCCAAGTCCCTTTTCGATATAGTAGGCAGGACCCCCACGATACTCACCATCTTGCTTTTCTTTATAAATTTGAGCAAGAGTCGACTCTACATAAGCTGAGGCTGCACCGATAAAGGTAATGACCCACATCCAAAAAATGGCACCTGGTCCACCAAAAGCAATACCAGTTGCGGTTCCAGCGACGTTCCCTACGCCGATACGGCCTGATAAAGACATTGCTAATGCCTGGAATGGAGAAACCCCCGCATCGGAACCCTTCCCTGAGGCCACGAGTTTAACCATTTCCTTAAAATGACGGATCTGCAGGAATCTAGTACGAAAACTAAAATACAAACCAGTTAAAACAATGAAACCAACCAATACAGGACTCCATAGCCATCCGTTAATGGTATTTACAATTTGATCAAACACAAAAATACCCCCTTTTTATATTTCTGAATATTATTCATATTCGAAGTATAAATTATATTAGAAAATAAGACAATCTTTTTTTTATTGGAAAATAAAAAAAATAACCTACCGTTTTTTACCACTCCACAAGTAGGTTATAGTTATTGTACTATTCACTTCTTGAATTATTTCGGTTCGCAAAATATTACATTTTAATATGCTTACTACTTTTTCCATATAATGTTTTTCTAGATAAAAAATAGGAGAACTCTTTAAACAGCTCTTGTGACCATATTCTTCTAAAAAAGTCCCTTGACTACAAAATAAGCAAAACAGTTCCTGCAGTAATGACAATACCACCTATAATCGTGTGTTTAGTCATTGTTTCTTTTAATAGAATGAAGCTTAAGATCATGGTAATCACAACGCTAAATTTATCAATAGGGGCAACAACTGAAACCTTCCCAATGGCTAATGCTGCAAAATAACATAACCAGGATAAACCAGTTGCAACTCCAGACAAAATCAAAAAAAGATACCCCTTTTTTGTAATTTCCTTCATTTTCTTATGAGTTCCTTGAAAAAATACGATGGCCCAAGCGAACAATAAAATCACGATTGTTCGTAAAAAGGTAGCTACATTAGAATCCACATTTTCCATCCCTATTTTTGCTAATATAGAGGTTAATGCCGCAAATACTGCTGCCAAAATGGCATATACAATATATATTTGTGAGCCAGTAAATCGTTTCTTCTCATCATTTTTCCCAATTAATATGAAGGTTCCAATGGCGATTATCGCTCCTCCAGTGATGACAAGGGGCTCTGCCGGCTCTCCTAAGAAAAGGATAGAGATAGCAATCGTTAAGACTACACTTGATTTATCAATGGGGACGACCTTGGAAACATCGCCAATTGCCAGTGCTTTAAAGAAAAATAACCACGAAAATCCTGTTGCAAAACCTGATAATATAATAAACCAAAATGCACTTCCAGAAATCTGAGAGATTGTATCGAGCTTGCCCGTTACGACCACTATCATAAAAGCCATTACTAGTACAACAATTGTTCGAATCGCTGTTGCTAAATTTGAATTTACCTTTTCAATTCCAATTTTCGCCAATATCGCTGTGAGTGAAGCAAATAAAGCTGCCAATAATGCTAAAGTAATACTCATTAAAAGTACCTGCTTTTCTCTTGTTATTAGTGGGAATCTAAACAATTAGATCTTTTATACTTCTCACTATAATTGAGTGTAAAAATTGTCAATATAATATTAAAGCTCAACCGATAGTTTGTAGGCCAGACACCTTTATCAAGTCAAAAACTTAACCACAATTCCATTGCCGACTCCAGTTCTTTGCTTAATTCAAGCTTCCTGCCATACAGCTTATTAAGCTCCTCATAATCCATTTGGTCGCCAGCCATCGCCATATCTATCCTGCTTATTTCCTGTTCCAGGCTTTCAATCGTGGCCAGAGCCTTTTCCCTGGCTGCTTCCTTTTTTGAATCCTCAGATTTGTTTCTTTGTTTTTTCACTTTTTCGGTTTTTCCAATCGGTTTATCCAAATCTTGTAGACTTACCTTTTCCTTTTCACTTTTAAAATAATCATAATTGCCAAGATAGCTTTTTAAGGAGTGATTTTCTATTACAATTACTCTTTGACCGATTTTATTGATAAAATATCTATCATGAGAGATTAAGAATATCGTTCCTTTAAAGTCCTCCAGAGCTTCCTCAAGAGTTTCAATGGAATCAATATCAAGATGGTTTGTTGGTTCATCCAGGATTAATAAATTGATATCTTTAAATAACAGTATAGCTAGCTTTAGTCTAATTCTTTCTCCGCCTGATAAATGTTTTACTTTTTTGAAGACACTGCTTTTATAAAACATGTATTTTGACAGATACTCCCTTGCTTTTCCTTCCACAATCGAAATATTCTCTCTAAAAGTTTCCAGCACCGTCTGCTCTTCATTATTAAAAATAATTTTCTGCGGCAGATAGGCAGCCATCACATTTGCACCGAATTCAACTACCCCATCATCCGGCTGTTCCTCACCTAAAAGCAACTTTAAGAAGGTGGTTTTCCCGCTGCCATTAGAACCGATCAGGCCTACTCTTTCACCAAAAGCGATCAGTACATCTGCGTCCTTAAAAATAATTTTATCCTTATAGCTTTTAGAGAGCCCGATCGCCTTGATGGTTTCATTTCCTGACCGTACAGCCGCTTTTAAATCCAGTTTCATATTCCGTCTTTCAAAAATAGGCTTGTCGATTCGTTCCATTTTATCGAGCTTCTTCTGTATACTCGCGGCTCTTCTAAAGAATTTGTTATTATCAGCCCTCATTGCCCAGTCCCTTAAGCTTAAAACGTCTTTTCCATGCTATTAATCTTTTTTTGCTGCTCCCTAAAATGCTCGTATTGAATCCGCATATTCTCTTCTTTTTGACTAACAAAAGAGGAATAGTTGCCCTTATAACATATCGATTCCATATCCTCTATTTCCACGATTTTAGTTACGACATTGTCCAAAAAATATCGGTCATGGGAGACGATCAGAACAATTCCCTTATAGCTTTTAAGATAACCTTCGAGCCATTCGATGGATTCCATATCTAAATGATTCGTAGGCTCATCCAGCAGCAATATATCAGGATTGTGAATGAGGAGTTTTCCAAGTACAACGGTCGTTTTTTCTCCTCCACTTAATAAATCAAAATCCTTGTTTAAAAAACTCTCATCAAATTGGAGGCCTGTACAAACCTTGCTTAGTTTTTCTTGGCGTTCGTATCCGCCCTTAATTTCATATAAGTGGACGAAATCACTGTATTTATTTAATGCTTTTTCCAAAGCAGCATCTTCAAGTGTCTTCATTTGCTCTTCCAATTCACGCATTTCAGTCTCAATGCTTTCAATCTCCGCAAAAGCCTGATTTAAAACATCAATTACTTTTAACCCCTCAGGATACTCAGGCGATTGATCAAGGTAAGCCCTAGTGGCTTCTTTTGGCAAGTGAATCAGGCCTTCATCATACCCAGGGCTGGAGGTTTGCGGGTATCCCGGATAGTAATTCATCGGCTCTACTCCCGCAATCAATTTCAGAATCGTGCTCTTTCCGCTGCCATTTGCACCTATAATGCCTATCTTCTCTCCTTCATAGGCTTCAAAGGTGACATTTTCCACCACTAATGTTGCTTCCATAAATTTTTTTACACCATTTAATTTCATTTCCAACATATATATTCCTTCTTTCATCCATAGACTAGTAGTTACGCCTTTTATGGATAAGGTAAAGAAGAGTATCCGTACTATTTATTTTTCATATAAAAAAGACCATAAGAAGAGGGTTTCTCCTTACAGTCTTTAATAACCAGTGATTAATTTAAATCAAGTAGTATTAGTAAAAATGCGCACGAAAAAAACGCATTTTGATTCCTATATCTCTTGCACCAGGTTGACAATACAACTGGCGGAATATTTCAAGAAAACCATGAAATATTCAATAAATTATCATCTCGATATTAGTAAAGTAAGTTACCTTCTAAATTGCCATCATTCCATAAAGAGCATAACAAATACACCTAACATAAATAGGTAAAATTCACTCATTATAAAATCTGTATTAATTTTTATTAAAAAATTAATATTAGCAATTAGTTGGTTCCATAAACTTACTTTCCTCCTCCGAAATTTTCTTTATTATCTCACCTTTTCATTTTTTTGTAAATTAATATTATCAGCCTTATTATTCTATTGAGAATGAATGGGTTAGGTTAGGAAAGGATATCACACCATTTCTTTGCCCTATTCACTCAACTAAAGTGTAGATTTCATTTTTTCCCTTTCAAAAAGGTTATATGAGTACAGCTTTTTTATTAACACCATTAATCACATAGGAAGGTTCTTCACCAATTAATATCTTAACAATATTAGTTGCCGCCATTTCCGCCATTGCATCGCGCGCTTCAAAAGTAGCATTTCCGATGTGTGGAGTTAAAACAACATTTTTTAGTTGCTTTAATCCCT
The DNA here is from genome assembly GCF_036965085.1 of Bacillus sp. JJ1532. NCBI lineage: Bacteria > Bacillati > Bacillota > Bacilli > Caryophanales > Bacillaceae > Bacillus > Bacillus sp. JJ1532. The sequence continues at coordinate 37,378 of NZ_JBALOW010000050.1, read as the reverse complement.
CGCCAATCTCTGGCTCAGATTCAAATACGTCTAATGCAGCACCTTCAATTACTTTATTCTCCAATGCGTTAATAAGAGCCGCTTCATCAACAATAGGGCCGTGTGCACAATTAATTAAATAGGCTGTTGATTTCATCATTTCAAATTGCCGCGTACTGAACATATGTTTATTGCTTGGATTGTATGAACAATTGATTGTAATAAAGTCAGATTTGGTAATTAATTCATCGAATGTAACATAAGTGGCATTTAGTGTCTTTTCCACTTCTGGGGTTTGCTGTCTTATATTACTGTATAAAACTTTCATATCAAAAGCAGCTGCCCGTTTCGCTACAGCTTGTCCAATTTGTCCAAATCCGATAATACCAATTGTTTTGCCTGTTACTTCCCGACCGCGGAAGTAAAGTGGTGCCCAGCCGTTGAATCCAACTGTTCGGCACACTTCATCCCCTTCAGCTACTCTTCTTGCCGCCGCTAATAAAAGGGCAATTGTTAAATCGGCTGTTGCTGAAGTAGATGCAATTGGTGTATTTGTTGTTGGAATTCCTTTAGAAGCCGCATATTCAAAATCAATATTTTTAAACCCGGCACCATAGTTTGCAATAATTTTTAAATTGGGTGCTTTGTCAATGGTTTCACGACTAACTGGAGTTGAGAGTAAACTTAATAAAGCATCTTTATCTTTTATACGTTCTTGTAATTCCGCTTCAGAAATTAATTTTTCTCCTTCAAATACTTCCACCTCATGATCCATCGTTAACATGTCCAAACCTTTTTGTGGAATTTCACCTGCTACTAAAATTTTCGCCATTTTCCTTACACCTCTTCTTTATTATTTTAATAAAGTGAAACTTCATTCAGTGGGGTGTCTTTCCCCACTGAATGTTAGTTGAACTTATCGGGCTTTTACGGGCTGTTGGATCTTCCATTAGAAACGTTCGTTCCCTCAACTTTTTGAAGTGGGAGTCCTACAGCCCGTTAATCTGCGATAAAACTCGATGAATGGAATATGAAGATTTAGTTCTGTTGTAGCTCCATCAATCTTTATTTGTGAATGTTTTCACAATGTTTTATACCTTGATTATATGCTGATAAAAAAATAATGCAATCGTATTTATCCCTCTTTCACACAATTGTCAAAATCCTCGAAAAGCCTTATTAATAGGAAATCATATGAATTAAGGCATTTTGAAAATAAATTACCAGGAGGTCGATTTCTTATGGAAAAATAAATTATAAAAAAAGCTGACCCAATAGCTCGTTAAGAACTACTTTTCAAGGTCAGCTTTTTCTTTATTAATTTTATTGAATATTTCAGGTTAATTAAACAATTTTACAATTTTTAGAGATTATTTACTTGTCTCCACGTACGAACCAAGCCATCTACAATGGGTTCAATTACATCCATATCTTTAAAGTAGCCTATATGACTTAATGGATTCCAACTCGTTAATAAATTGCCTACATTCACTTCTCGATCTTCGTTAACTGCATGAAGATAATTTTCGTCTACAGCTCTTAATGGGAAGCCCAAAACATCATCTTTGTCATAAAAATTTATCCATTCACCTTTTAAACTAGGATAGTATTTTTCGAGGTTTTTAGAGGGAATATTGATCGGGCGGTTAAAGTTATAATAACGTAAACTCCATAGCGGGAGGGTAGTCCCCATTGTATAAAATAACGTTAAAGTTTCTCCGTTTTCCAAAGGCGACGATTCATTTACAATACAGGCAAGATCATGTTTTTTAAATTGTAAATCGTAAAAGTAATTACTCGCAATGACAGAACCTAAACTATGTGAAATGACACATAAAGGAGCCTGATCTCCTGCTCTGTTAGAGAGAATGTTAAGACCTTCACCAATTTTTTCATGAACTCTCTCATAATTTTGCTTTGCCGTCTCTACCAGTTGATAGGCAATAACATCTCCTAAATAAGTAACAATGAACTTCCTTGATCCTTGATAATTCAATTTGTTGTCCTGAACCATACTCTCAAATAGCTTTTCCTGTCGATCTGCAAAAACTGGTGCCCATAGTATCGGTTGAATCATTAGATAGGAAGCAGGATCTTCAACTACATCCTCCAGTTTTTTTGCGAATGTTTGATTGATCATCGTGATCGTTTCGTTAGCAAAATCCTCCTTTTGATTACCCATTCCATGAATAATGGCGACAGCTATCTTTTTATACATTTGTCCGCTCCCTTTAATAAAAATTTTCAATACACGTCATACGGCATACAACAATGTATTCAGGATTAGACAGATTTGAAAGTACGTTTTTAATAATGAACTAAAATATTAACTAATTTAATGCTTTCCGATAAAAGAACATGTACTCTGGATAAATCATAGATATAGAAAAGGGACGTATCTTTTGTTTCCACAAGAGATACGTCCCTTCGCATTACTTGATGATTTCTTTGTCTTTTAAAATTTCATAGTCTTCGTCAGAATATCCTAGCTCGGTCAAGATTTCCTTATTATGCTGTCCAAGGAGCGGGGCAGGCATTCTTAATTGTCCCGGAGTTTCGGAAAATTTAGCAGGGAAGCCTAGTGTTTTCATTTGTCCACCTACAGGATGCTCATATTGAAGGACCATCTCCTGTTCAAGGATATGTGGATCATTCAAGGTTTGATCATAAGAATAGATCGGACCTGATGGGATTCCGTTTTCTTCAAGAAGTTTCAGCCAGTGTGCTGAATCTTTTTGTTTTAAAATTTCTTCGATTTCGACTTCAAGTTCATCCACGTGTTCTGTCCGCAAGCTAACCGTTTCGTAGCGGGGATCTTCTAACCAGTGCGGTTGATCGACCACGTTTAAGCAAAAATTTTCCCATAGCTTCTGATTGGCTGCTCCAATTAGTATAAAGCCATCTTTTGTTTCGTAGCCTTGATATGGGGCTGATGCGCGGTGTGCAGTCCCATTCCGTTTTGCCACTTCTCCTGTTCCAAAAAACGCAGCAGCCTCCCAAACAGTCCAGGCAAGTCCCGCATTAACAAGGGAAACATCGATATATTGACCTTTTCCATTTTTTAAACGGTGGATGTATGCAGTTAAAATCGATTGAATGGCGGTTTGTGCTGCAGCGATATCATGAATGGCAATCCCAACTTTTACAGGCTTTCCTCTTTTTTCGCCAGTCATATCCATCAGCCCCGACATGCCTTGTGCCATGATATCATAGCCGCCCTTTTTACTATAAGGACCAGTCTGTCCGTAGCCTGATATCGAACAGTAAATTAATCCAGGATTGATTTCTTTCAAAGTTTCATAGTCAATGCCTAATTTTTTTGTTACACCAGGACGATAATTTTCAATGAATACATCTGCGGTTTTGATTAGGTCGAGCAAGATTTTGCGGCCTTCGTTACTTTTTAAATTGAGACACATTCCGCGCTTATTACGATTGACCATCATATACATATGGCTTTCTTCGTATATAGTGTGACCCATTGACCGGGTGTCATCGCCCTTTGGGTATTTTTCAATTTTGATTACATCAGCACCCATATCACCAAGCACCATCGTACAATAGGGACCTGCCAATACTTGTGATAGGTCAATTACTTTCATTCCTTCTAATGCTTGAATCATGATGTAAAGACTCCTTTTCCTTCACGAGAAGTTCGGTTTTCTTTTTTCCAAAAAGGCTTGAATGCCCTCCATATAATCATCAGAACTGTATGATTCTAAAATCACATTTTCAATATAGTCACTTTCTTCGTTCTCTCCATCAATAATGGCTTGTATGACTTTCTTAATGCCGGCGTTGGCAACAGCTGATTTCACCTTAATTCTATTGGCAAAATCAAGGCATTTCTCCTCAATTTCTTCAATTGGATATACATAATCAATTAAGCCAATGTGTTGGCCTTCTTCCGCACTGATTAGCTTTGCTGTATATAGCAACTCTTTCGTCTTTGAAGGGCCAATCAAATTATAAAGCCTTTTTGTACTTGATAGATTGTAAACAATGCCAATATTCGCAGCTGTAATTCCGACCTTACTGCCAGCGGAGGCAAATCGGAAATCACATGAGTTCGCAAGTTCAAGTCCTCCTCCGATTGCCAGCGTTTTAATTAAGGCTATCGTTGGTTTTGAAAAACGATATAGTTTTTCAATAGATTCCAAGGCGTAATCGTTATAGGCCTTTGCCTTCTCCGCATGAAGACGCACTTCTAGAAACTCGGTAATATCGGCACCCGCTGAAAATGCTGTTTCATCAACACCACGAATAATTAGCACTTTCACGCTGGAATTATGTTCCAATTCGTCCAATAGCTCGCCTAGCTTTTGAAACATAGCAAGAGTGAATGAATTCTTTTTATGAGGACGGTTGATGATGAGGGAAGCAATCGCTCCATCTTTTTTTACATAAAGTTCGTTTGACATATGTTCCTCTCTCCAATCAATCTTTCTTTAAACGAGCCGAAATACGATTACCAATAGACTGACAGCTTTGTACAAGAATAATTAGGATGATAACAGTTGCATACATGACACTTTCTTCGTAGCGTAAATGTCCGTAGCGGTAGGCTAAATCCCCGAGTCCTCCTGCACCGACAAGTCCCGCCATTGCAGTAGCACCAATCAAGCTGACAATTGTGATGGTTAATGCGAGGACAAGTGATGGCCTAGCTTCACGAAGCATTACATGCCAAATAATTTGTCTCGTTTTAATTCCCATTGCCTTATAGGCTTCCAATACCCCATTATCAACGGAAAGCAGAGATGATTCTACCAATCTTGCAAGATAAGGAGCTGTGTAAATAACGAGCGGAACGATGGCACCTTGTACGCCAATCGTCGTGCCAACAATGAATTTTGTAAATGGAAAAATGAAAATTAATAATATAATAAATGGAACCGAGCGCAAAATATTAATGACTAGATTCAATATTTGATAGATCCATTGATTTTGCCAAGCTTGGCCAGGGCGTGTTAAAACAAGTAAAACCCCTAATGGGATACCGATTATGATCGCGAATACCATAGAAACGCCAACCATTTGGAATGTTTCCAGCACGGATTTCCAGATAATCGGAAACCATTTATCAGTAAATTCAGACATACTCTTATCCCTCCAATTCCTCGATGCCAACACCATGATTTTGTAAATACTTCAATGAATCATCCACATCATGCTGTTCACCAATGAGATGGACAACAATATTGCCGATAATGCCGTTTTTCAATTCAAGAATATTCGCAGTTAAAATATTCGGCTGAACTTTAAATTGCTGGCTTACTTTCGCCAAAAGCGGTTGTCCCGTACTTTCTCCGACAAAAGTGAGACGGGAAACCTTGCCGGTTACATTAAGCTGGCTGATTAAGGAAGGTGACAGTTTACGCTGACTGATTGTATTTAAAAACTTCTTCGTAGTCTGTTGTTGAGGCTTTGTAAATAAATTGATTGTCGAGCCTTGTTCAACAACTTCACCATTTTCCATGACAGATACATGGTCACAGATTTTTTGGATAACATTCATTTCATGTGTGATCAGCAGAATAGTAATCCCTAGTTCTTGATTGATTTTTAAAAGTAATTCCAGGATTGAATCCGTTGTCTCAGGATCAAGGGCACTTGTTGCTTCATCACTTAGTAAAATTTCAGGCTCTTGGGCAAGTGCACGGGCAATCGCAACCCGCTGCTTTTGCCCGCCGGAAAGTTGGCTTGGATATGATTGATGCTTATCAGCCAGTCCAACGATATCCAAATATTTGATAACACGGTCATTTGTTTCTGTTTTGTTGTAGCCTAATAATTTTAGGGGGATGGCGATATTATCATATACGGTGGCTGTTTTTAGGAGGTTGAAACCTTGGAAAATCATGCCGATTCTTTTTCGGACATCGCGCAATTGGTTGAGCGACAAAGAAGTAGCTTCTTTGCCGCCAATAAATACTTTTCCGCTCGTAGGCTTCTCCAATAAATTTACACAGCGTATCAATGTGCTCTTACCAGCACCGCTATAGCCGATCACCCCATGAATTTCACCTTTTTTCACATGAAGATTCACATCTTTAACTGCTTTGACAATCCCTTTTTTCGACTCAAAGGATTTTGAAACATGTTCTAATATAATCATGGGGGCTTTTCCTTTCTGAGCTATCTTTGCTTGACCGAAAACCTGTCTAGCAAACTCACTTTCTTGGACAACTTCTATCAAATTACCGAAAGTCTGTCCAGGAAACTATCTTTATTGGACAGCTTTTATCGAAATCTCAATATCCTGTCCAGGAAACTCACTTTCTTGGACAGCTTTCATCAAAATACCGAAAACCTGTCCAATAAACTCGCCTTCTTGGACTGCTTTCATAAATTTCTATTAAAAACCAGGGATGATGGATCCGCGGAATTCTTCTTCGATGAATTTTTTAACTTTTTCACTCTGATAAGCGTTCACCAATTTTTTAACGACAGGATCGTTTTCGTTTTCCGCTCTGACAACAATATAATTCACATATGGAGAGTTAGTTGATTCTAAAATAAATGCATCTTCTTTCGGATAAAGACCCGCAGCGATTGCAAAGTTTGTATTAATGGCTGCAGCATCGACTTCGCCTAATTGTTTTGGAATTTGTGCTGCGTCAAGTTCAATGAACTCAAGATTCTTTGGATTTTCCACCACATCATGAATAGAGGCTGTTTCTTCTTTGCCTTCTTCAAGCTTAATGTGGCCATTTTCTTGTAAGATGAAAAGTGCACGTGCTCCATTTGTCGGATCGTTTGGCAGACCAAATTTCGCTCCGTCTGGAAGATCTTCAAAGCTTTTATATTTTTCTGAGTAAATCCCCATTGGATTAAGAATCGTTTTCCCAACTGGTACTAATGTAGTTCCATGATCATCATTAAATTTTTCAAGAAAAGGCTTATGCTGATAGCTGTTAACATCTAAGTCGCCTTCATCTAAAGCTGTATTTGGAAGGACGTAGTCAGTAAAAGATTTAATTTCCAACTCAAGTCCGTCTTCTGCAGCCACTTCTTTAACCACTTCCAATATTTGAGCATGCGGACCGTCCGTTGCTCCAATGACTAGCTTCTTCTCGTTCAGTGCCCCGCTGCTTTCTTTACTGCAAGCAGCAATAAACAATGTCATACCAAGTAATGCTAAAACCATTCCAAACTTCTTCACTTTATTGTTCCTCCTGTGTAGTTGTATTGGAAGAAGAAAAAATAAAAAGCCTCTCCATCAAAAAAGAGAGGCTTTATGTATACATAAAAATCCTCTCTTATCTTTCAAAACAATGAATGTTTTGCAGGATTTAGCACCAATCTATTAAACATAGACGGTTGCCGAGCTTCATCGGGCCAGTCCCTCAGCTACTCTTGATAAGAGATAAACTATTTAATTTTTCAAATTCCTTAGATACAAACTTTACTCTCATTTAATCATATTGTCAACAAGATTTAGAAAAATGACTAATTTAGGCCCACTTTTTCATTCTTTGAAGTAAAAGGCCGTCCGTCCTTTTATTTTCCCCTGTTACAAAATCAGTCATATAATGTATTAAATAGGTTCCATAGTGATTATTTGTTTTTAATAGTAACTCATTCAAATAATTTCTACGGAAAGCATCGTTCCAGTCCTAGAACTTTATTTTATCTCTTTCCCCTACTTCCACTTCATTTCACCCCAATATTTTCCTTTTAAACTAGGAACTTTTGCAAAATTAAATTATAATTACACTAGATAACTATTTGAATCGGGAGTATGGATATGATAGTGAGAACTAAGCCTTTAAAGTTTAAATTGAAAGAAACACGAAATCCTCTCGAAGATTTTATGTTCCTTAGCAAAATTGATCATTCTGCCGTTACGAAAGAAGTTATTTTTCTTAGGTACATCGGAATTCCTGACACTGTTCAGCATTACATTGAAAACATTCTGAAAATAGACCGCTGTTTTTCATCAAGTGTGCCGGCTGTTCCTTACTTACGACTGCAGCGACTTGAAGGTATTTCAAACAAAAATGAAATTTCCAGACTTACAAAGGTTTGGGAGGAATGGGATGCAATCACCAATGTTGCTGTCATGAATCCTCATTTACTTCATCAAACACCCCTTTGCAGCCAATTAAATAACGATAGCCTTGAATGGACAAAAAAACTTATTTTTGTGGAGATTCTGTCCAAGTATAGAACATTGCATCCACAATCCAATGACACACAAATTAAAAACTTTGCAGTTAAATTTTTGAATTGGATAGAAATTTATTTACCTAAGCTTTTTGAAGGTACAAGCATATCTCCAAAAGTGGTTTTTATCGGAGATATTAAGCTGCATGAGCTATTATTCTTGTATTTCCTGTCCCGTCTTGGCTGTGATATTTGCTATATGAACCCGAAAGAAGATATGGTTCATTTGTATCCTGAGATAGAAAAATTCTCAACTTTATATAAATTCAGCACACTGAATTCAGATCAGATAACTATTCCTGATTTGACAGCACCTTCAAGCATCTCTGCTAAAGAAAATCTGAAACAAATTCCAACTAAGAGCAGAGAATTCAGCTATGAGGAGCTGGCAGGTCTATCGAACTCCGTAGTCATGATTAAAAGTTTTGATGAGCATAATAAAATATTATGCAGCGGCTCTGGTGTTGTCATTCATAGCAAAGGGTATATCTTAACGAATCTGCATGTGGTTGCGGGCGGTCATCTTTTTTCGGTGCTCTACGAGAATGAAACCGAAGAATATCTAACAGGAAATTTCATTAAATATCATCAGCAATATGACCTGGCTATTATTAAGGTTGATAAAAATTGTGCTCCTCTCCCTGTAAAAACGGATGGCAACTTAGTGCGAGGACAAAAAATTGTAGCTATCGGCAGCCCATTAGGATTGTTTAATTCCGTCTCCGATGGCATTGTATCCGGTTTCCGGGAAATTAAGGATATCCCTATGATCCAATTCACTGCTCCAATCTCTGACGGAAGCTCTGGCGGCGCCTTGCTGGATATGTACGGAAGGCTAGTGGGGCTAATCACTGCGGGCTTTGACAAGGGACAAAATTTAAATTTAGCCGTACCTGCGGAAAATATATATCATTTTGGGCGGAATTTTATTGAGCATACGGACTAGGTTTCGCAAATAAATTGAGTGGTTTCGTAAACAAAGTGGAAAAAACAGAATAAAATGCCTGCCTCCTATCGTTTTCACGATGGGGGTAGGCATTTTTATCATTAATTTATCTTATTTAGGATTTATAAAAGTTCCTATTATAAAATAGTTGCACTAATTCTCTCCATTTAATCAAATTGAAAAATTAAAGATTTCTCCCATTAAGAATCGTATTCACTTTTCGAAGCTTTTCCTTTATATTAGGGTGAATTTGATTCTCTTCTTCTATAATCAATTTGTCACTTTCATCGTCATTGAACACATCATGAACTTGCCTTAACTGGTTCATTTGCAATGATGTTGGGGGATTCATCCCCATTTGGTTTAGCAAATGAACTGCGCTCTCTAATGAAACATGAAGATCCGGGTTCAACAGCCTGACAGTTTCAAACAACCACTGTGCTCTCCAAAGGTCAACAAGGATTGGATCAAAAATCGCAGCTCGATCCTTTTGTTCCTGTAGATTATCGTCACTAGATTCTAAAGCTTTCACCGCTTTTTCAGTAAAAGCCAGTTCCATTAGTTCGTACGCTTCCTTGAAAAAGGCGTAGGAAGCAGGTGGATTATATTGCTGATTTATATTTTCTTTTTTATAAAAAGTTTCTTTAACAAATCCCTTTGCTTCATGATCGAATATAAATTTATGAATAAAAATATCTGAATGCCACGTCTCTAACATTACAATACCGGGTTTTCTATCAAAGGTTGTCGTACTAATATCGACTGACCCCAATTGAACAAAATTATCAAAAAGGGGATACGTTTTCTCACCGTCTTTCACAACCAACAGCCAGGTTTCTCCATCATCCCATGCAAACAAGCCATTTTCCATTTTCCTTGCGTTGACATATAGTTCAATTATTTCTTCCTCACCATCCTGATCGATATCAAGAGTTGTTTCCTTATATAGCGATTGCGGATATTTTTCAATGTCCTTAGCTAGAATAATAGAGTAATCATTGTTCACCTCAAGAGCTTCCTTTTGTTCCTCCACTGTATTTTTCAAGTCTTCATTTTCAATGGAAAGCCGCTCAATTTGTTTTTTTAAGTCATTTATTTCTTTAGCTGGGTCTGCATTTACTTGATTGGTGCAGCCAGCAAGTATTCCGGCAGTTAAAATTACTATACCGGGTAAGTATCTCTTCATTTTCCAATCCCCCTTTAAATATTAATTTATCTCTTTCACCTATATAAATTGACGTAAATAATAGGAAAAAGTATCAATATTTTCAAAACATTACTGGTATTTATTCATAAAAAAAACTGCACCTCCAATGTTCGTCAATTCTAACAATGGAGATACAGCTCAATTCTACTTTATGCAATTTTTTTAATCTCTATTGTTTTCCCCTCTTTACGCCACTCTTTATATTCAGCGGCTGCTGTAAAGATAACATCTGTAGATGAATTAATAGCTGTTTCAACAGAGTCTTGAATAACACCGATGATAAAGCCTACTCCAACTACTTGCATAGCCACATCAGCAGGGATTCCAAATAAGCTGCACGCTAAAGGAATCAGTAATAAAGATCCGCCTGCAACTCCTGAAGCACCACAAGCACATATAGCAGACACCACACTCAGGATAATGGCTGTAGGAATATCGACTTGAATCCCAAGTGTATGAACCGCTGCAAGGGTCAAAACAGAAATCGTCACGGCAGCACCAGCCATATTGATCGTTGCCCCTAATGGAATCGATACTGAATAACTATCCTTATTCAAACCAAGATTTTCACATAATCTCAAATTTACAGGAATATTTGCAGCTGAGCTTCGTGTAAAGAATGCAGTAATACCACTTTCCTTTAGGCACTTAAAAACAAGCGGGAAAGGATTTTGTTTTATATACACAAACACGATGAGTGGATTGACAACCAACGCTACAAAAAACATACAACCTAGTAAAATAGCAAGTAACTTCCCATAGCTAAGTAAAGCATCAATTCCACTTGTCGTAATGGACTCAAATACTAGACCCATAATTCCTAATGGTGCACACTTAATAACCCATGTAACCATTTTGGTAATAGCATCTGAAAAATTAGCAATCATTGTTTTTGTCGAATCGGCGGCATTTTTTAAAGCCAAACCAAGTAGTATTGCCCAAGCTAAAATACCAATATAGTTCGCATTAAAAATCGCCTTCACTGGGTTATCAACAATGTTCATAAGCAATGTAGTTAGAACCTCAACAACACCGCTAGGAGGCGCCACGTCCTCAGCACCCTTTACAAGCGTTAAGCTTACAGGGAATATAAAACTAGCAATTACTGCAATTAAGCCAGCTAAAAATGTTCCTAAGAGATAAAGAATGATAACGGATTTCATATTCGTTTGCTGACCACTTTTGTGTTGCGCAATAGCTGATATACCCAAAAAGAGTACTAATACAGGTGCAATAGCCTTTAACGCACCTACAAACAATGTGCCAAAAATGGCAATCGGTTTTGCTGCTTCTGGGATCGTTAAAGCTAAGATAATACCGATAATCAAACCTATGATTATTTGTTTAACTAAGCTTAGTTGATTCCACTTTTTTAGTAAGCTTTTCATAGATGTTCCTCCCTAGGTGTAATAATTACGATAATATGAATATTGCATAATACATTTCCTCGAAATTCCATTTCAAAAGGACATTTGTCTTTCTATGAAAAGTATTATATGGTTTTATTCGATATATTACAATACTATTATTTTTATTAACATTATTCGGATTGTTCAGATAAAAAGTGGGAAACCTCTAGATTTCTGGTGATTCTTGGTTTTAAAATATTATTATTATTATAGTTATTTTACTCCAAATTGCGTTGTTCCTTTTACTAGGAAGATAGTAAAGATTTTTACAACGGGCCATGTTGGAGGTTTTTACTGGAAATGGATCTTGGAAACTGAAAAATTAGACCTGAACTTTCAAGAGAGGACACTGGTACCGTTATTTACCGAAAAAGGTTGTTTTTTTAGAGGTAACGGACTCTAGTTCCGCTATCCCTAGAAAAGTAAGCAAATTTCTCATGTTTATCATTAATAACGGAATCTCTGTCCTTTTCATTTATCAAAAGTGTGGATTATATTGAATAAAGGATTCTCAGTCCGCCAAATAAAACAAAAAGGCCTATCACCAGTTCAGACTTTAAATTTTCCCAAAAAAGTCGCCTGACCCCATGCGTACTAAAGAATTTCCGCATTTGGGATCAAGCGCACTCGTTAATGATTTAATCCTTCACTTAATTTACCAGTAATCTTATCAATTTGTACTTCAAATAACTCCGTTTTCGAAAGGGCTGGGTATCCTTTTTCAAAAGTCCATTCTGGATCCCCATACTTTTCCATTAACCGATCATAGAACCATTCTTTCTGCTTGTCATCTTCAATATGCTTAATGATTCCAAATAAAACTACGCTTGTGTAGACGAGTGCAGATTGGCACGCAAATTTTTTACCTGGATGAACATCCCCCATCTCGCTAACCTCGATACAAATTTGCGGATTTTTTTTGATATTTGTCCAAAAATGACTCTCCCACAAATTTCCTATATGTAGGTATAGTTTGTTTCCGTCCTCATAAACATAGACAAATGGGATTACATATGGAAACCCATCCTCCCCCACTGTCGCCACATGTGCGACCTTACCCATTTTTAAAAAATGATAAGCACTTTCCTCCGTCATTTCCCGCTTCTTATTATGAATTAAACCTCTCAACTTCCTCACTCCTTGCTTTTTTAGTATCCCTTGTACACAACCCCTTGGGTATGCATCATAATATTGCTAACAATACTCGCATTCGTTTGGATAATATCCTTTCAACTTTAAAAATATTCCTATTCTCCTAGTTTATACTTAACGTGCCATAATCCTTTTTAAGAGCTTATCTAAATGAATTGGCAAACAATTTCATTTTTGCAGAAAATTTCCTCAACATTTGGTAGAATAAAATTTAACCAATCATACGTATCCAAGGGACGGGTGACAATGTTCAATTTAGTGCCATTAATGCTTGAAAAAGTCGGGATCATTGTTATTGTTGCTTTTTTACTCTCACAAATGAGATCATTTCGCCAAATCGTCTTAAAGGAACACAATAAAAATGAGAAAATCATGCTCATTTTACTTTTTGGCGCTTTTGGAATAATTAGTAATTATACAGGTATTGAAATTCATCAAAGTTCAATAAATAAAGCAGGGTGGCTTTCTTTTATTGACTCAGAAAGTGCTATAGCGAATACGAGAGTAATGGGGGTCGTCATAGGAGGCTTGCTCGGCGGTCCAATGGTGGGAGTAGGTGCTGGCCTAATCGCAGCAGTTCATCGATATACACTCGGCGGCTTTACGGCATTTTCTTGTTCAATTTCTACTCTTATTGCTGGGTTAATTGCTGGATATTTTGGCAGAAGACGAAAACTGAAAGGGAAAAAGATCACGGCTGCGTATGCGGTTATGATAGGTATGACGTTGGAAGCGTTACAGATGCTGATCATTCTCGTGGCTGCCAAACCGTTTGAACTTGCATGGGCTCTCGTACAAGTTATTGGCTTTCCAATGATTTTTGTTAATGGGTTCGGAACATTATTGTTCATGTTCATTATTCAATCTATCATGCATGAAGAAGTACGTGCTCGTGCGAACCAAACGAATCTTGCCTTCAAAATTGCCGATCGAACTCTGCCTTTTTTTCGCCAAGGCTTAAATACACATTCATGTAAAGAAATTTCGGAAATCATGCTGAAGCTGACAAACGCCGATGCGGTCGCTGTTACAAATGACCATCAAGTTTTGGCTCATGTTGGGATCGCTTCAGATCATCATATTCCTAATGAAAAACTTGCGACCGGGTTGACTAAAAAAGTGCTTGAAAGCGGTAAGATTGCCATTGTCAAAACAAAGGAAGATATTTTTTGTTATCATCGGAATTGCCCATTAGAAGCGGCAATTGTCCTACCGTTAAAAGTCAAAAACAAAATTGTTGGTACATTAAAAATGTACTATAATCAGCCAGAATATCTGGATAAAGTGCAGGAGCAATTAGCAGAAGGCCTTGCTAATCTGTTCTCTACACAACTAGAACTTGCCGAGGCTGAACACCAGGCGAAATTGTTGAAGGATGCAGAAATAAAAGCACTGCAAGCACAAATTCATCCGCACTTTTTATTTAATAGCATCAATACAATCTCAGTACTATGCCGTAAAGATGTAAATAAAGCCCGTCAATTACTTTTAGACTTAAGCTCATTTTTCCGCGGCAATCTTCAAGGAGCAAGGCAGATGCTTATTCCTTTAGAGAAGGAATTAGAGAATGTACGGGCCTATATCTCATTAGAACAAACCCGTTTTCCAAATAAGTATTGCATTGCATTTCAAATTGATCCAGGACTCGAAGAAGTATATATTCCACCATTTACCTTACAACCTTTAGTCGAAAATGCCATTCATTATGGATTTCCGCGAAGCAAAACCGAAGGAAAAATTACTATTCGGATTTTTCATAAGAATAATCAATTGAAAATTATTGTTGCAGATAATGGAGATGGCATCCCTAAAGATAGGATAAAAGTGCTTGGCAAGCAAATTGTGAATTCGAAAAAAGGAAATGGAACAGCCCTCTTTAATATTAGCGAACGTCTTAAAGGGATCTATAACGGGCAAGCGAGCTTAACAATAAAAAGTCAAGTGGATAGTGGATCAACGATCACGATTTCCATTCCGCTCGACAGTAAAGGAGTTTTTGAAAGAGATGTTAAGAGCTTATATAGTGGATGACGAGCCATTAGCTAGAGATGAAATCAAATACTTGCTTATTCGCAGCAAACAAGTTGAAATCTTAGGTGAAAGTGATTGTCTAGAAGATGCGGTTGCTGATATTTCTGAACTTAAGCCTGATCTTGTTTTCCTTGATATTGAACTAGCCGAAGATAACGGATTAAGCTTAGCAAAACAATTAGAAACTTTAGATATAACACCAGCAATAGTTTTCGCAACTGCATACGATGAGTATGCACTGCAGGCCTTTGAATTAAATGCAGTCGATTATATTTTAAAGCCCTATGAAGAAAATCGTATTCAAAAAACGTTAGATAAAATTAAAAAAATGCAAAAAATCGGCAATCAGGATATTCCTGCCTACCCCTCATTGAAAAATACCCGTAATGGAAAAATAGCGGTCAATGTTGATGAAAAATTTATTTTATTAGCCTATGATGACATCCTTTATTTAGAATCCAGCGAGGGAAAGTGTACAATTAAAGCGCTAGAACATACATACAAAGTTAGTGAGGCACTTGTCGTATTAGAAAAAAAGTTAAATCAAACACAATTTCTCCGTGTTCATCGCAGTTTTATTGTGAACGTAGATCACATCCTTGAAATAGAGCCTTGGTTTAACTCGACATACAATTTAATTATGAAGGACAGTTCCAAAGTTCCAGTTAGCCGAACCTATGTTAAGGAATTAAAGAAACTAGTCGGTTTTTAAAATATATCAGAATTTTGCAACTCATCAGTAAATTAATGTAATTCAACATTCGATTTATGTATTTTATCTTGAAATTGAAATAATAGCGCTTTCATTTTGTATGATTAGTTTGTATTCATACATTTTGAAGGAGGATTGTATAAATGAGTGCTCTTACAATCGTTATTGGTGCTATCTGTATACTCTTAATTGCTTACCGTTTATACGGGACATTTATGGCGGCAAAGGTTTTGAAGCTTAATGAATCTAAACCGACTCCGGCTCATAAATTAGAAGACGGGCAAGATTATGTACCCACGAATAAATGGGTTTCATTTGGTCACCATTTTGCGGCGATTGCTGCAGCGGGGCCGTTAGTTGGTCCAATCTTAGCAGCTCAATTCGGTTATCTGCCAGGTTTGCTTTGGCTCCTAATTGGTGCTGTCATCGGTGGAGCTGTCCACGATTTAGTTGTTCTCTTCGCCTCTATGCGCAGAGATGGAAAATCACTATCGGAGATCGCAAAAGAAGAACTCGGCCCTGTTGCTGGATTCTGTACAGGTTTAGCAATGTTATTCATTATAACGATTACAATGGCAGGTCTCTCTTTAGTTGTCCTAAGTGCTTTAGAAAGAAACCCATGGGGAACATTTGCAGTAGCTATAACGATTCCCATTGCTATGGGGGTTGGATTGTATCATAAGAAGACAGGCAATTTAAAAGTTGCAACGATAGTTGGTTTCGGTTTAATTTTGCTGGCAGTATTCTTGGGGCCCAACATCCAAGGTACAGCTTTAGGTGATTTCTTAACACTTGAAAAAAGCACTCTTGCCCTTGCTCTGCCAATCTATGCATTCTTTGCTGCTGCGTTGCCTGTATGGTTTTTACTTGCACCGCGTGATTATTTAAGTACGTTTATGAAAATAGGGGTATTTGTTGCATTAATTCTTGGTGTATTCTATGTGAACCCAGCTGTTCAATTCCCTGCCTTTACAGAATTTATTAATGGCGGCGGTCCTATTATTGCTGGTCCTGTGTGGCCGTTCGTTTCCATTACGATTGCTTGTGGAGCAATCTCTGGCTTCCACGCATTCGTTGGTTCCGGCACAACTCCGAAAATGATCAATCGTTGGAGTGATGCTAAAGGAGTAGCTTTCGGATCCATGCTTGTAGAATGTTTAGTTGCAGTTATGGCGTTAATTGCAGCAGTATCTTTACAGCCTGGAGATTATTTTGCCATCAATTCAACACCGGAGAAATTTGCAACACTAGGTATGGAAACTGTTCATCTAAACCAACTTAGTCAAGATATTGGGATGGATCTTGAAGGTAGAACGGGTGGAGCCGTTACCCTTGCTGTAGGGATGACGTATATCTTTACGGAGATTCCTATTTTCAAAAATATGGCATCCTTCTTTTACCAGTTTGTTATTCTTTTTGAAGCCGTTTTTATCTTAACAGCCATTGATGCAGGAACCCGTGTTGCCCGCTATTTGATCCAGGATTTCGGCGGACAATTTATTAAACCTTTAAAACGGACAGATTCATTGCCTGCGAATATTACCGCCAGTGCTTTAGCTTGTTTATTCTGGGGATATCTACTCTATTCCGGCGACATCAGTTCCGTTTGGGCATTATTCGGAGTATCCAACCAATTAATGGCTTCCATTGGTCTGATCATCGGTGCGACTGTAGTCCTTAAGATTGCTGATAAACGTTGGTATATGCTGACATGTTTAGTCCCTCTATCTTATCTCTATGTAACTGTAAATGTTGCAGGATATTGGATGGTGAAAAATGTCTACTTAAACGCAGATAGTGCTGGTTTTAACGTATTAAACGGTACGCTATCCATCATTATGCTTATCCTTGGATTCGTCATTTTAGTTACTTCCATTAACAAGTGGATTAAGCTATCCAAACTGCCACAGGCTGTTCTTGTAGAACAATCAGAGAGAGAAATTGCTTAATAAAACAGCACCCAATCCTCCATGATTGGGTGCTGTTTTTTATTAATGAAGCTTTGCTGAGATAGATTTTAAGAAGCTCATACCGGATAATTTTAGCGTCAGTTTTTCCTTGGCCCGAATATGTTTTTGAACATATATTGATAGATTACCAACCATATATTCATTATAATGATTTAAGTTTTGAGGTTTTCCCGGCACTGCAACTACTTCTTGAACCCCTGGTGCACAGCAACCCTTTACATCGAGCGTTTTTACAGTTAATTGGCTTCCCTTAGCCTCTATCCAATTCCTTGATTCAGCATCTATTTCAACATTCATAAACAATCCCCCCATTTCAATCCTTTTATACGAAAAAAGGCACCTGTTCCTAGGGAAAGGCACCTTAGCTAAATAAATTCTATGTAATCATTGTTTTAAAAATACCTTATTTTGCATTAACATCAGGCTGATGCAATCCGAAAATATTTCCTTCTGTATCCAAATAATATCCTTGCCACGCCATTCCTGGCAATGCATATTTTGGCAATGCGACTTTTCCGCCATTATTAAGAATTTTAGCTTCCGATTCATCATAATTCTCAACGCCAATTGTACAAACATATGCATTTAAAGCTTGATTTACTTCAGGTGCAGCACTTTGCCGCTGCATTAATGCACCATTGATTCCTAGTTCATCTTCACTTCCTGTCACTACCCCAAAGTAAGGCATTCCAGCAAATTCGCTCCAGTCTTGAAATGTCCAGCCAAATACCTCACCATAAAACGTTTTTGCCTGTTCCATATTATTTACATGAATTTCAAAATGAACGACTCTTCCCATCATTAACCTCCTAGAATATTCAATAGATTTTATTTCTACCTGTGTTGATCAACAAGGATTAGATTACCATCTGGATCCTCAATCATAAAGCTGCTTGGACCTTTAGTTTCTAAATTTGCTTCCTGAATAAAGTTTATTCCCTTTTCTTTAAGTTCTTCTTGTAATACCCTTACATCCTTAAAAGGATTTACCTCTTCAGCATTCTCGTCCCACCCAGGATTAAAGGTTAATATATTCTTTTCAAACATGCCTTGAAATAGGCCAATAATACAGTCTTCATTTTTCAAGATTAACCAGTTTTGATCGATATTTCCACCAAAAACATTAAACCCTAGTTTCTCATAAAATGTTTTTGATGCATGAATATCCTTTACCGTCAAACTAACAGAAAATGCCCCAATACTCATGTTTTTTCTCCTTTCACCAGATAATAGAATACTTGCTTTAATTAAATATCACTTTTTAGGATATTTATTCTCTAAGTAGTTAACAGATTGTTTGATTAGCTTCTTTAATATTTCTAAATCTATGTCATCTAGTTTATTAATATAAACACAAGCTTTACCTGTTGTATGTTTCCCAAAAAGCTCTAGTAATTCTTCTCGTTCTTTTTCACCCAGATTAAAATATAAACTAATTTTTGCTTTACGAGGTGAAAACCCTACAAGTGGTGCATCTCCTACGTGCCCAGATTCATATATGTAATGGTAAGAACCGAACCCAATAATACTAGGCCCCCACATTTTGGCCGGAAAACCTGTCACTTCCGTGAAGATATCTAACAAGTCATATGCATCTTTACGCTTTTTGATATTTTCGACTCTTTCGATAAATTCAATGACACTACTATCAGTTTCTTTCGTCTTCAGTTCATACATTTATGCATCCTCCTTTTACTATTATTTTTATAGAAATATTATCTTCCGCTTCGTTTATTTACCAATGTTATATTAACTATACTGAAAATCGAAGAATTTTGAAAGCTAAATGAGTGTTTCGCAAACAAAAAGAGTCGTTTCACAAATAAACTCCCAATGAGTTAATCCATTCTTATGGAAAAGCATGGAATAGAATGAGGGCTGTCACAAAAGTCACTTTTATGACAGCCCTTTTCATTTTTACATGCACATTAAATGTACGTGTTTGTTATTTAGTAACAACTTTTATGACAGTTGATTCACTATTGTTTCCAGCCTTGTCTTTAGCCACAACATTTAGGCTTGTGCCTGCCTTTTGGGCTTTAATCTTCACAGTGAACTTCCCTTTTGAATTTGCTTTTGCTTCCCCTAATAATGTTTTCCCGTTATAAACTTGTACAGTAGCATCTTTTTCAGTTGTACCTGTAACTGATTTAGATTTTGCTGTTACTTTATCTACTTTAGGAGCTTCAGGTGCAGTGAAATCTGGCATGTTTGTTAAAGAAGGCAGACCAGAGATATAACCAATACCGCCTGTTTTATTAATACCAATTTGTTCGTCAACAGCTTTAAGTAAATCATCTTTATTAACAGCTGTAATTGACTTAGCATCTACCTCATCACCAGGATGCTGGAAATTGCTGAAAATGTATGAGAATCCATTGCGGTCGTCAGCAGCAAATAATCCAGTTGCTTCCGCTCCTGCTGGAACAGATAAGACACGATCTAATTCTTTCGTATCAACATTATAAGCCCAAACGTAGTTATTTGTGTGAGCCCCACTATCTTCACCAATAAAGAGTGTTCTCATTGATTCAGAGTAACTTAAGTTATCTGGATTGGCTACTTTATCTACATTTGCAGTGTTTCCAAATGAATCAGCTTCTTTTAAATCTTCACCAACAACTAATCCAGACATTGATGGTGCTACATAAGAGCTATTAATAGCCTTTCCTTCGCTATCCTTTTGGCCACCTTGCAAATCTAATTGATATGTTACACCGGATTTAATTTTCGGTAATTGAATATGGTCTACTGGGTCTTTTCCTGTTGAATCTTTTTCCATAGCCTTACTTTGATCGGAAATTGCAATATATACTTTTTTATCCTTTTCGTTTAGTGCTACACCTTCCATTTTGTTAAATTCTGTAGTCGCACCAAGAATGGCAGCGTAACGGCGAGTTTCAAGGAAGGCTGCTGCTTTTTCTTTGCCAGGTTTAAGTTTTAGGTACTCAACTTTTCCTTCATTTGCGTATGTTTTAATAGCTGTAAAACCTTCTTTAGGCGCATCTGAAGTTTCAAAAATATCATTGAATGTAATCCCACTATCAATAATATTTTTTACTTCTCTATCGGTTGCATGTCCTAAATTAATCCATTGTAAATCGCCTGAGCCACCGTTTTCAGTACCTGATTGTTTAAATGTTGCGGCATATAGTGTACCTGATGATAAATCTTTTTCTTTGTCAGCCACATACATAAACATTCCTGTATTACCGCCATCATCCCCGTAAAATACAGTTTTGTTATCAGGCATGACTTTAGCTAACTCATGAGAGAAACGTCCTGTACTGTAATGTTTTACAACTGATGTTTTCCCGTTCTTTTCTACTGTAATTTCAGGAGTGTACCCATAAAAATAAGGATTCGCCTTTGCTTTATCTCCAAAATAAAATTGAGCGAATGTTTCAACTTGACTTCTTACTTTCGAAGTTGAATCTAAGAAAAGACGTGCATCTGGTTCGTACTCTTCAGAACCTAAATGTGTATTCCAAGGAGATAATGATCCGTTACATGGAATCCAAAGTCCATTTACTGCTGAAAAATCAATTTTTTCTACTTTTACAGGTTTCAGTTCACCTGTTTTTTTGTCCTGTTCCAACTCAGTTAAAGACATAGATGCAGGAACTAAACCGTATGCTGATTTACCAGCAGCATCAATGGTTTGATATTCATAATGTGTAACCATATAAAGTTTGCCGTTAATGGGCAGCATTAAGCTGTTTGAATCCGGAGCATCGGAGACAAAGTATTTTCCGTCTGCGCTGCTTGGATCCTTAATTGGATTTCCTTTTACATCAATTGGTGTACCTGCAGGGATTTTTTCCCCTTTAACAGTTGCTACCTTATCTTCCGATTTAAATAGGTAGTTGTAGGACAACGGAAATGTTTTTACTTTTCCATTGCTATATTTCACATCAACTGTTGCGGTTGTATACGTTTTTACCATTTCTTCAATAGTAGATGGTGCTTTCATTCCATTAAATTTAACAGCTTCTATTGTTATATTTTTCTGAGCATTCACTGCTGTCGGTGATAATGCTGGGACTGTAATAGCTAGAGCAAGTGCTAAAGTAGCACCTTTTTTCACAAGTTTGTTATTAATCATCTAATAATCCCCCTAGTAGTAGAATCTTTGGTGCAATTCTATTAAACTGTATGAATGTTAATGTATTGTTGATTTTATTTTTATTTTTTATATACATTTGATGAACTAGGGGCTCTTTTTTGTAACATTCCATGAAAATAATGGAAAGATATTGAGTTAATAAGCTTGACTCCTAAAGTTATGGATGAAATTTGCCTCTAAAAACTTATACATAAATTCACCATCTAAGAAACACTTTCTGGAAGCCTAATAAAATCTAAAGGGGAATCAATTTGATATTTTATAGTGTAAATAAAAATAAAAACCTCATTAAGCTATGATACGGTTCCCCGCATTGTAACTAAATGAGGTTTTCAGTTTGATGTCTACTAAATGTTACTAACAAGAAAAAAGTCCAGTCATGTCTTATTACCCCCAGTTGCTGCCAACTCTAACTTTTCACTTCTTTTTAGCTTCATATACTTTCAGCAGCTTACCTTTTATAGTTGTGTCCTTCATCTTTTTCAACACAATCGGACCTTTATCGTTTAATATTTCAACATAAGAAGCAGTATCTAA
Organism: Bacillus sp. JJ1532; assembly: GCF_036965085.1. Taxonomy (NCBI): domain Bacteria; kingdom Bacillati; phylum Bacillota; class Bacilli; order Caryophanales; family Bacillaceae; genus Bacillus; species Bacillus sp. JJ1532. The sequence continues at coordinate 15,140 of NZ_JBALOW010000050.1, read as the reverse complement.
TATTGTAATGATACCAATGTCCTCCACTGATACTCCGTTAATTTTTGCAATCGTTCCAACAAAATCTACCGCTCTAAGCTTCTTTTTCTTCCCACCATTAAAGTACAACTTCATGATTTGCTTGTTTAATTTTTCACTTTTTGCTTTTTTAATGGTTGGTTCAACATTCATTTTTGCTTCAAAGAAAGGTTTCTTATCTGAAACTTCCTCTTTTGAAGGAGCGACCATTTTCGGAATCTCAAAACCAATGTATTCTTCAATTTCACTTAAAAACCGATCTTCAAAAGGTGTAACAAAAGTGATGGCTTTCCCCTTTTGACCCGCTCGTCCTGTTCTTCCCGTACGATGGACATAGCTTTCTTTCTCTAATGGAAGGTCATAGTTGATGACATGTGTAATATTATCAATATCAATCCCTCTAGCGGCTACATCCGTAGCAATCAAATAGCGAAATTCTCCTCTTCTAAAGTCATTCATCACGTCAAGCCGATCCTCTTGTATCATGCCGCCATGGATTTTATCACAGCTATAACCTAAATCCACTAACTGATCACACACAGTATCTACTCGATCTTTTGTTCGACAGAAGATGATGCAACTATCTGGATTTTCAACTATCGTCACATCTTTAAGCATAGAAAATTTATCGTCTTCTGCCACTTCAAAAAGAGAATGATCAATTGTATCAGTCGTGAGTCCCGTCGCTTTAATTTCAATATCGATAGGTGTTTTCATATAGTTAAGTGAGAGGTTTTTGACCTCCTCTGGTAAAGTAGCTGAAAATAGCATTGTCACTCGTTTTCGAGGTAACTCCTTGATGATGGCTTCTACTTGTTCAATAAACCCCATGTTTAACATCTCGTCAGCTTCATCAATAACAAGGTAGTGAATCTGATCTAAGGCCAGAGTACCTCTTTCAATATGATCTAACACACGGCCTGGAGTACCGACAACTACATGTGTTTTTTGCTTTAATTCTGTTTTTTGGATGGCAAAAGGTTGTTTTCCATAAACAGCTGTTGCTTTTATCCGTTTAAATCTGCCTATGTTTATGAAATCCTCTTTCACTTGCACAGCAAGTTCTCTCGTTGGTGTCAAAATTAGCGCTTGTGGTTTATTTTCCTTCCAATCAATTAATTCACAAATGGGAATCCCGTATGAAGCTGTCTTCCCACTTCCTGTTTGTGATTTCACGACAAGATCCATTTTCTCTAACACAAGAGGGATAACCTTACTTTGAACGGCTGTTGGATTTAAATTTTCTAAACTATCCAGCGCGTTTACTATTTCATCACTTAATTTATAATCTTTAAAACTTTCTTTACACATAACTAAGCCTCTTTTTATTTTGGATTATTTACCTTATTATTTCCGCCAAGTTTTTTACCCTATTCAACCTACCATTATACGCGAACTTCACCTTGTAAATAAGTCAGTGCTTGAATTAATAAAAAATGACCTGCCCTTTGGGCAAGTCAAGTGCTGCCTACTTCAAGAGACCGGCTAGCTCCTGAAATTTTGGGGTAATTATAAAAAGTGACTCTCTTTTTCCATAAGTTTGGACGATCTCGTTTGTAAAAAATACAAGGTGATTGTTTAATATACTCAACCTCTGTTTGGATAAAAACGGAAGTCGTATTCCTATTTGCAGAAAAACAAACCTTATGGTGTAAATATTGTTATTAAATTGTGGAGGTAAAATAGAAAAAGGAACAAACCCTATTGGATCCGTTCCTCTATCACTGTTTAATTTATGATTCTTTCATTGCAGGTTTCCCCGCTTCGATTAATACTTTGTTTCTGCCTAAAAGAATCGCTAAAATAATAATGAATACACCGGTTCCTATTAGTAGCCATTCAATTTTGATTATATCTGCGATTGGGCCGAATATTAGCATTCCGAGCGGCATCATCGAGGTTGAGATCATTCCCATTACGCCAAAAACTCTGCCTAAATAATCTTCATCGACTTTCTCCTGTAACAAAACGGTAGCTGGTGTATTAAAAATTGGCATGGCAATTCCGAATATAGCCATGAAAACTAAATAAATCCAAAAAATCGGAACGATGCCAAGTGCGAATGTACAGACTCCCATAATCACACTTGCCAATCCCAATGTCTTCATTTTATTTGGAAAGCCTCCCCAAGAAGCAATGATTCCTCCACCTACCATCATACCAATGGAAAAGGCTATTTCAATTGCGGTTAGTCGCCACACATCATTGCCAAAGCTACGTGTCACTTGTAGTGGAGTCAAAAATGCTGCAGGTGCCATCAAGACAAAGAAGACGGCAAAGAATAAGAAAAAATTCTTCAGAAACTCATGGTTATTCACATATTGTAAGCCTAGTTTAAAGTCGCTCATATAGCTTGTTGTTTGTTTTTCCGCCGCCTTCTCATGTACAGAAATTTTTAAAAAGGCAAGAAGTGTCACAATCGCAATCGCTGCCGTAATGACATCGATAAAAAATATGATTTCAATCGAAGTCATTGCCAGTAGAGCTGCACTGACCATTGGAGATACGAACATAATAACGGCTTGAATACTTCCATTTGCTCCGTTTACTTTAGTCAGCTTATCCTTTGGAACAATTTGCGGTAAGATCGCCCCAACAGCAGGTGTTTGTATTCCTGTACCAAAAGCCCGAACTGCCGCCATCAAAAATAACAGCCATATGTCATCAAATCCCATTAAAAAGAGAATAGCAAGAATGAGTGTAGCTATGGCGATGAGTCCATCCGCTAAAATAATCAGCATTTTACGGTTGTAGCGATCCGCCCAAACCCCCGCAATCGGAGATAAAAGAAAAGTCGGAATAAAACCGCAAATGATATACAGCGTCATCATCACACCAGATTCCGTCGTAAGCGTTATATGCCACATGATTGCATATTGAACCAGGGACGATCCAAAAAGTGAGATTGTTTGGCTGCTTAAAAATAGAATAATATTCTTTAACCAATTCTCCTTAAGATTGTTATTTTCTGTATTCATTGATTAACATCCCATTTCTTTAAAATTTATTAAATAAGCTTCCCACATTCATGCGCCCATACCGATCTAATTATTTTTAAAGACAACAAAAAAAGAGGGAGACTTATCCCCTCTTTTAAAATAACCGTTAAATATAGGTTCCCTTAAAAATAGACAGACCAATCCCGTTGCTCTGAACATAGGCAGAGCCTTCATACGTATTTAATTAACGAATGAAAAATGGGAATCTTAATCTCATTGATGCTGTCACAAGGAAAACCTCCACTTCTAAAAAGTCGATAATATTATAACAAAGTTGCTTCATTAATTCAATTATTCTTGTGAGTCAAGAAATTAAGGGCAAACTCAGTGTCTCCCTAATATCCTGTTAACATACGATAAAATTTCGGGAAGTCACTGTGACTTTTTATTATACACATTTAGTCATTCTTATTAATAAAATCGTTAACAATCTCATTGAACTTTTCACTATACTCCCAAAACATCATGTGTCCACCAAGAACTTCTATTTTTGTTTCCGGTGTCATTCGTTCTATATAATTAACTGCATGATCAGCCCAATGCTCTGCTACAACGGCTAATGTGGGAACAGTTTGGCTTGCTTTTCTCGCTTCTTCTCGATAATCAGAAAACATTCCTGAAGCAAACAAATTGCCTGCAATATAATGTGGAGTTTTTAAAGACTGTTCAACTAGCCAGGATAATTCCTCTTCATCAAGTTCTCTTTGCACCATTACTTGAGTTATGTAACTAGTAATGAACTCCCTTTGTCCGCTTGAATTTCGTAAATACGTATTATAAATTGCTGAAATATCATCTAGTGGTCCTTCAACCCAATCATCATCTTTTGTTGATAAAGATTTAGGCGGCATGTCTACAAGGATTAGTGATTTGATATTATCAAAACCATTTTGCTTAATATACTCCCAAACTGTCAAACAACCAAAAGACCATCCTAAAAGAGTAGCATTTTTAACATCTAACGCCTGAAGTACCGCATTTAAATCTGATCCATGGGAGACATAATCATTTCCATGAATGGCTATAGTCGATCTGCCATGACTTCTTGGATCAATAACGATAACTCGATTCGTCCTTGAGAAATATTCTACCTGTTTAGAAAAAACTTCTGTTGTAAACGTAAACCCCGGGATGAACACGATAGGTTCTCCACTGCCTGCTTCTTGAACAAACAACTCTACTCCAGAATCAACTTCAATGTATTTTCCATTTATAAATGACATACTCTTACTTCACTCCTAGTTTTTACCTACTATATTCTAATCTATGACGCTTAATTCCATTTTTGAATGGCCTCACATTTGAAAATTAGGAGATTTATCCGACTGATTTTTAAAAAGGAAAATTCTTTTCAGCTCCAATTTCAAAACACTTATGATTTCTTCCATTCTTATTTTCCGTATACAGAAATAGATTATTGCAGAAAATAAAATAAATAACCTATTTAAAATAGACTTCTAGTCAAAGTATAAAGCCAAGGGGAAAAAGCAAATGAAGATTCGGTTCGGCTATGTAGCAAATGCATTGGGCTTATGGGATGCAAGTCCATCAAAAACTGTAACTTTTGCACGATATTCAACACTTCCTAAAGACGAACGAATGGAAAAGCTGAAATCTATTACAGCACAAAATTTACATCACACGAAAAGAATTTTGCATTATAATATCGCGCATGAAATCGAATTATATCGATTCTCGAGCTCACTTGTCCCTTTAGCAACCCATCCTGAAGTGATGTGGGATTTCATTACCCCATTCAAAAATGAATGGAAAGAACTTGGAAGTCTATTACAACAATTTAAACTCAGATTAAGCTTTCACCCAAATCAATTTACACTTTTCACAAGCCCAAGAGAAGAAGTAACGATGAATGCAGTAAAAGATATGGAATATCATTTTAAGATGCTGGGAGCCATGAATGCTTTGAATACGGGATTAATTAATATTCATATCGGCGGAGCCTATGGGGATAAAACTGAGTCATTAAATCGCTTCCATCAAAATCTTAAAAAATTGCCAGAGGAAATTAAGAAGGTTATGACACTAGAGAATGATGATAAAACGTATAATATTCAGGAAACACTCCTTACTTGTGAAAAGGAAAACATCCCAATGGTACTCGATTATCATCACTATATGGCGAATAGCGAAGAAAGTGACCTCCCACTTTATTTAAACCGTATATTTAACACTTGGAATCGTTCTAATATTGTACCGAAAGTCCACATTTCTTCCCCAAAGTCTGATCAAGCCTATCGTTCCCATGCTGATTTTGTTTCTATAGACTTTGTCCTTCCCTTCTTTAAGATGGCAAAGGAGTTGAATCAAGACTTCGACATAATGATAGAAGCAAAACAAAAGAATCTTGCCATGCAGAGACTTGTTGAAAAAATAGCTGCCATTCGGGGAGTCAAACGTATTTCAAGTGCAGCGGTGGAATGGTAACCGTAATGAAACAGGAAAAAACTATCGCCATAATTTTTGATGAGGTGGAATAAATGACGATTGTACGTCTAGGTTATGTCGCAATGAGTATGGAACTTAAAAATGCATCCCCATCAAAAACAATGACTTTTGCCCAATTCCAGAAAATTGATGACCGGGAAGCAGCCATTCGTAAATTAGAACGAATTGCACTTTTGAATTTGCACAATACTCTAAGACTGTTAAAACATAATGCCGCGTCTGACATTCATTTTTATCGACTAACCTCTCGCCTTATTCCTTTAGCCAACCACGAAGAGCTTCTTGATTGGAATTATTTAAAACCGCTAAGAGAGCCACTTCGTGAGATTGGAGATTTCGCAAAAAAACATAAGATACGAGTTGATTTTCATCCGGACCACTTTGTTCTCATTAATGCAAAAGAGAAGCACATCTTGAAAAATTCAATAAGTACCTTAAAGCTGCATTACTTATTATTAAAGGCAATGGGGATTGACCCGACTCATCGGTGTGTCATGCATGTTGGCGGTAATTATAAAGAAACCGACATGTCACTTGAACGTTTTATCGATAATTGGATGGACGTCCCAAAAAAGATTCAAAAAATGATCATGCTTGAAAATGATGATACTTCTTTTACATTAGAAAATACACTTTACTTATGTGAAAAACTAAACATCCCTCTAGTTTTCGATTATCATCATCATCTTGCCTATCACCAAGATCCCAATTGGGAAATCAACTGGGATAGAGTTGTACAGACATGGAAGCATTCACCGCTCCCAATAAAAATGCATATATCAAGTCCAAAAAGTGATAAAGCCTTTCGCCATCATTCTGATTATGTAGATATCGATATGTTTTTTAGATTCCTTAACGTAATACGAGGCAGTGTTCCGCAAATTGATTGTATGATTGAGGCTAAGAGGAAAGATGAGGCGCTTTTTAAATTAATGGATGAAGTCAAATCAAGGAATGACGTTGAAATGATTGATGGCTCTTCTTTCTCTTTAATGTAATAGAAAGAAGAGCTAATTTGAAAAGCATTGATTTATATGGAGTCAGACTAGTTACCTCAATATCCTAAAGTAAGTTCTTGGGGTGGCTCACCATCCATATTTAGTATACGAACAGTTTCAGGTTGCACCTGAAGAAACACGTAATTTGGATCTTCTGGACTGTCAAACCATTTTTTATATGAATCATCCCAATATTGGTTTTTCAATTCTTGTGAATCATTAATGGCAGCTGTACCAGTAATTTCAACATAGGCATCACTTTGCCCATTCTCTTCATAACCTAACAATACCGAAACAGCAGGGTTTTTTTCGATTTCCTCTACTTTCTCGGTATCCTTTTTTGTTGGTGTATATAACGTTAAATGGTTATTATAGAACGTCATATATCGTGAATGGGGCTTATTATTTTCAACCGATGACAAGATGCCTGTTCTATGATCGGATATAATTTTCAGCACTTTTTCTTTTAAATCTTTACTCATTGGTTGATACTCCTTTATTAAGTCATTTTGAATTTCCTTCTTATCATTTCCAAAAACAAAAATTTCACAAGCTGGATAACCTGCAATATATAGAAGAAAATAAACAGAAAAGGAGTGAATTTAAATGAAAGTTAACAATGTAATAGATACTTTAAATAAATTTCTGAAGGGGCAATACATGGGGATCCATGCTTATGAACACCATATACAAAAATTAAAAGACCCTTACATAAAAAGTGAATTTCAAAGAATTCAACAAGATCATAAGAACCATGCCCTTAAAGTTGCGGAAAGAATTCAAAACCTCGGAGGTACGCCAGTAGATGATGAAGGGGTTATTGGTTCTATTCAAGGCTTTATTAGCCAATTTAAGATTCCTGATACTTCCTCAGGTATTATCAAAAGTGCTTTAACAGGAGAAGATTATTATGGGATTCAAATATCTGAAGAAATTGTAAGAGGGGATCTAGACCCAGAAAGCCATCAATTGATTGAGGAAGTGCTAAACAAAGATAGGCAGCATGTAGATTTTTTAAATCGTCTTTTGCAATAATTTTATAACTGTTTTTAGATTACCATTCTGCTATCGTGCTTTTATCATATTTTAATGAGTTAAAAGTTCTGCAACTAAATATAGAAACGGAATGTTCATTATACGCAACAATGAAGTTAGCAAAACGGCAATGAAGTTGGTACGGATATTGCAGCAAACGGGGTATTTAATGGTATGAAATAAAATACCTAGATGGTTATTCAAACAAAAAAGATGAAACCTTTACGGTTTCACCTTAAATAAATCACAATCGTTATCTGACAGTAAATATGGATTAAACCCTTTTACTGTTTCAATTGACTCATCTCATTTATACATTCCTGAACAAGAGTAACCCCTTGACTCAAAGAAGCTCCTCCACCAAATGCCGCTGTCACACCTATAGCTTCAAGAATTTCCTGCTCCGAGCATCCCTGATCAAGACATCCTTTTGTGTGATAGATAATACAATACTCATCCTGAGCATGGATACTAATTCCTAATGCGATTAACTGTTTTTGTTTTTGAGATAATGCTCCTTCTTTAAAACATTCTTCAGTGAATGCATTAAACTGACTTACAAATTCGGGCATTTTTTCGGCAAACATACCTAGCCCTTCTTTATAATTGATGAGTGCATTTTCAGTAGAGTTTCTAGATTTCATTTCCAAATGACATTCAACTCCTTCATATTATGTAAATCAAAATTATTATGAGCAAACTATAAATTATTTACTCCCTGTTCATCCCTTTCCATAATTAAGAAATCATAATTTGTCAGAACGAATGGCAGAATCTTAATAGGACTAATAAAACGAAGGTGATAGAATGGAAAACCAAAATTATCAGGCTGGAGATATTGTTTATGTTTTTTATCGTAATCCCCATACCCAAGATGTAGCGAATGTTCAAGCAGCAGCAGTAGTCAATAACCCTGAAAATGCGAATGAATTAGCCTTGTTTTTATATGAAACATATTATCCGCTATCAAATGAAATTGCTGTTTATTCTACAGAACAAGAGGCAAACCAGGCCTATCATTATTATTACGGATATGATTCAGAGGGGATATTGGAATGAAACCATTTACACCCAAACTTGTTTATTTTGAACCTGATGCATTAGATTATCCTTTAGGAAAAGAACTACATGAGAAATTTAAAAAGATGGATATCGAGATTCGGCATACCACTTCCCACAATCAAGTAAGAAATCTCCCCGGTGATAACGAATTTCAAAGATACCGGGTGGCCAAGTCTACACTAGTTGTTGGTATTAGAAAAACCCTTAAATTTGACAACTCGAAGCCTTCGGCAGAGTATGCTATTCCTTTTGCAACTGGCTGCATGGGTCACTGTCATTATTGCTACTTACAAACGACGATGGGAAGTAAGCCGTATATCCGTACATATGTTAATGTAGAGGAAATTCTTGAGGCTGCCGACAAATATATGGAGGAGCGCGCTCCAGAAATAACAAGATTTGAAGCCTCTTGTACATCCGATATTGTAGGAATTGATCATTTGACCCATACTCTTAAAAGAGCCATTGAGCATTTTGGAAAATCGGAATACGGCAAATTAAGATTTGTTACAAAATTTCACCATGTAGATCACTTACTTGATGCTAAACATAACGGAAAAACAAGATTTCGTTTTAGTGTGAATGCAGATTACATCATTAAAAACTTTGAGCCGGGGACTTCTCCCTTAGAAAAAAGAATTGAAGCTGCCGGAAAAGTGGCAAGAGCTGGGTATCCACTTGGATTTATAGTAGCACCTATCTATCTTCATGAAGGATGGGAGGATGGATACTTTCATATGTTTGAGCGTTTGGATGCTGAATTACCTCCTGAAGCAAAGAAAGATCTTACCTTTGAATTTATACAGCATCGTTTTACAAAACCGGCAAAGAGAGTAATTGAAAAAAACTACCCTATGACAAAGTTAGAATTAGATGAAGAAAAAAGGAGATATAAATGGGGTAAATATGGAATAGGAAAATATATTTATCAAAAAGAAGAAGAAGAGGATATAAAAAAACATCTTTACACTTATATGGAAAAGTTTTTCCCCGAAGCAAAATTAGAATATTTTACTTAAAAGGAAGTTGCCTTCCAATGGCATTGGAGATAGCATAATTACACTAATAAAGGCAACAATAATGGTGGTGATTAAACACCAACTAAATGCGATGTAGGGGGATATTACTATGAATATTCGTGAAGGAATTATTCCGACTGCATTAGGTACAGCTGTTACTGCTACCGGTTACGCTTTAAAACAAAAACGAGGTTCAAATAAGATGATTGCAAATACCGTTTTTGGATTTGGCTTAGCACACATAGTATTAGGCGTAATAGACCTTGCCCAGCATCGTCGTTGAGAATTAAAGGAGGATGAGCTATTTTTTAGACTCGCCTCCTTTTAGCTATTAATGGCAAATGATTTTTTGATGCTACTAATCTTGTTCATCAAGATTAATAAAATAATGGTCTTTACGGTAAGATACTGCTTCCATCGTTGCTATCAAATTGCTCTTAGGATAAATGTCGATCCGATAGAAACCAGTACGATAGTTTCGTTTAACCTCTTTTGCACTGGCTACGATCGTGTCGCCAGGCATGGCTGATTCAATAAATTGGATTGTCGTTGAAAGTCCTAAAAGTCCTAACGATGTTTTTCCATATGCATTACAGGCTACCGAAAAAGCATGATCTGCCAAAGCATAAATAACGGCCCCATGAACAGTTCCATATGCATTTACCATATGGTTTTGCATTTCTAGCGTTGCCTCTGCAAAACCAGCCTCAAATTTTGTTAACTTAATGCCTAAGGATTGAGCAAATGGATCGCTTATCACTTGATTATAAATTTGTTCGTAGTGCTTCTCATAAATTTGGTGCTCATCAATTTTCTTCTTCACTTTTTCCTGCCCCCTTTTATTATTTTCTCCCATCACCAGATAGAGGGAATTATCTATTGACACTTACTTTGTCTTTCCTTTATAGTATCCTTATCAATTAAATAAAGAAACCCGTTTGAACGGGAGAGGTTCATAGCAGAAACCCTCTATAAAAAACTATGGTGTAAACCATATCCGCAAATAGATATGGCTTTTTTTATTGGTTTAATTCTGCTGGCCTCCCTGTCCATTCGGGACAAATAGGAGGATTTTTTTATGCCTGGACGTCAAGATCATGAATTAGAAGATATTACCTTACTAGGAAATCAAGGGACAAAATATTTGTTCGAATATTCCCCTGAGATTTTAGAGGCCTTTGGTAATAAACATCCATATCGTGATTATTTTGTAAAATTTAATTGTCCTGAGTTTACTAGTCTTTGTCCAATAACTGGTCAGCCTGATTTTGCAACGATTTATATTAGTTATATCCCTGAACAAAAGATGGTGGAGAGTAAATCTTTAAAACTATATTTATTTAGTTTTCGGAATCATGGCGATTTTCATGAAGATTGCATGAATATTATTATGAACGATTTAATTAAATTAATGGATCCAAAATATATTGAAGTTTGGGGCAAGTTTACGCCTAGGGGCGGAATTTCAATTGACCCTTATACAAACTACGGCCGGCCAAACACAAAATATGAACAAATGGCAGAATATCGATTGATGAATCATGATTTATATCCCGAAAAAGTTGATAATAGATAAGGAGTGAAAATAACATGAGATTAGTCATCTATTTATTTGCGATCGTTTTGGCAAACGTTGTTACTGCCAAATTTGCACCGCTTGAAGCTGGCATTTTTCTAATTCCGATGGGTTCATTTCTAATTGGGGCAACATTTATTTTTCGGGATCTTGTTCAAAATAAATATGGAAGAAAGAAAACTTATCTTTTTATTTGTTTAGCATTAATTCTATCAGCCATTTCTAGTTATCTGCTTGGAGATACGTTGTGGATTGTTTTTGCAAGTGCGATAAGCTTCGCTGTTTCGGAAACGACTGATACGGAGATTTATTCAAGATTAAATTTACCGATGCACTTACGCGTTTTGTATAGCGGCGTGATTGGTGGAATATTAGACTCAGCGATTTTTGTCGTTGTCGGGTTGTCACCAATTGGTGCAAATATTTTACCATGGAATGTGATTTGGATGGCGATATTAGGCCAGATCATTGTAAAAGTGATCATGCAGTTTCTTGGGGTATTGGTGCTGCAGTTGGCAAGTGTTAAGAAAGAAATTATTTAATAACTGAGTCCATTTCATAATTACATTAATTAGCCATAATACAATTATATACGGTTTAATCCAACAATAACTTGTATCCACAGACTAAATCTATTAGGTACCTCCAACAAATCGCGTATATCTAAACTTCGATGTGAGAACTATTGTAAAATCAATGGTTCTCACATTATTTACATATATTCAATGTACAATTGATTTAAATAAAGTAGGTTCATTAATAATGTAGTGTTAAATTAACGCTTCTCGGTCTCGGAAATATAATTAATTGTTTAAATACTTTATTTCTCTTTTTGAAGTATATCAAAGTCTTGCTTTAACAATGAATACATATATAAATCATCAAATTTACCGCAAGTAAACTCATAATTCCTCAATAACCCTTCTCTAATAAATCCCTGTTTTTCTGTTAACTTTTGTGACGGTATATTAGGCGGTTCAATTAACGCTTCGATCCTTTGTAATTTTAAATGTTCGAATCCGTACCTTATTACAGCTTCCAATGCCTCACTTGCTAATCCTTGCCCCCAATAACTTTTACTTAACTCAAATCCAATTTCAGTTCGATAATGTTGAGGTATCATGTTATGAAATCCGCAACTACCAATAACTTCATCTTCCCCTTTTAAAGTAATTCCCCATCTTATTCCAGTTCTTTCATTTAATATCGATTGATACCATGATATCTCGTTTAAAGCATCGTTAATTGTTTTAAAAGGTTCTAAACCATAATATTTCATTACTTCTTTATCAGATAGATATTTCAAGATACTGTTTGCATCGCCTTTTTCAATTTTTCTCAATACTAATCTATTAGTTTCAAGTACCGGAAAAGTTTCAACATCTTTGGTCATAATAAATCCCCCCTTATTTAATTCTCCAGTTAGTTTATCATTAATTTTCAGATGAATTGGGCTCTTTTGTCCTTCTTTAAGTAAAAGCTCATCTCTTGTTGCAGAACTTGCTGCCATTCTTTTTACGTCTAAGAATAATAAAATGAACCACAGTCAGAACAGCAAGCTTAATGTTACTCCCAAAGTAATCCATTGTAAGGTATTGCTCTGCGGTGGTAATTCGTCAGCTTCGATCCCATTCATGATGGATTCTTCCATCAAATATTCTTAACAACACTTTTTATATTCTTCTTATCAAAATGATTTTCCTTCTTCACACTAAATGACCCTATACAAAACTTACTTTATAGTCGCTCCCGAATGCATAACATTGAAAAACACGTAAAAACTGCAAAAATAGTTCCTCATTTATTGTGCTAAAGCACTCGTTAATGAAAGAATTTTACCAAAAGGGTAAAAAAACAAACGTATTTGTGGGATTAGTCTATTCATCATTAATACCATAGGAATACAGTATTACTGAGGACACTAAAAAGAAAGAAAAGTGGCTTTAAAGGAAAAAACGTAAATAAGAAAGGGGAGACTTATTTAAGGTTGAGAAAACAGGAAAAGGAATGAATAGATCAAGGTAAATATTGATACTGAGATGTTAAAACTGATATTCGTAACAGAAACAGAGATAAGTCAAAAACTGAATTTGAAGTTAGTAAAACTGCGAAAAACTTATATTTCCACACATGCTACTGTCAAGGTTTTCGATTAATTCTGGAGTGTAATTTCTAATGCTCGTATTAATCCAAATCAAGAACAAGAAAATGTACAAAACTAATATTTTGATATAGAGCTTGTTTAGGTTCTAATGCAAGGAAATATTTAAAAAATGAAGGAGTCAATAAAAATGTCAAGAAGAAGAAGAATAAGAAGAAGAAATAATGAAAATACAAATGTAAATGTGGATTTTGATACAGATATTGAATCTGAGTTAAGAAATAGATCTAATTCAGAATCAGAAGCGGATGTTCGAAATACCGATAAAAATACCAACGTTGCACGTTCTAATATTACTAACTCAGGTAATTCTAGGGTTGATATCAGACTCAACAGCCGCAGTAACGCTAGAGTGAGATCTGAACAAGAACAGGAAAATGATCAGGATCAAGATTTAGACATAGATATAGATATAGAAAGAGAAAGAAGACGCCGTCGTCGTCGTTAATATTTGAATAAAAGGTGGAATAAAATTATTATCCCACCTTCACTAAAAATAAGAAGATGAATTTCAAAGCAATAATAATGCGTTAAGGCATCTCGAAAATCTTACCCAGGAAAAGAATTCGAATTTCTTCTATTATCCCAAATGATGTTTCAAATGTAATATTATACACTAGAAATGGAAGAAGAGTGGATTAAATTGTTCCACTCTTTTTAAACTTTCAAATCCTATTAAGTGAATGATATATTTCTTAAACTGTATAAAAACTTTATCTCTCCCTAATTCTCCCCCATTTTTTTTCATGAAATAAATTAATGGTAAAGGAAATACAAATTGATAAATTCAAGAAACATTGTTGATTTTATTGCAGTCGGCACTGATCCCGCTGGAGCTGTCATATCTAAGATACTTACATATGAAAAAAAACTTCAGTCTCGTCTTGGATGCGAGAGGAAATAATGACAGTGACAGACCTATTAGTGATTCCAGATTTAGTGAATCTAGTGGGTTCTTACGAAACTAGAAAAGTAGCCTTCGAAAGGTTAAGTCAGACCCAGCGGATACTCGACATTTATACGAACTCTACTACAAAGAAGATCTAGAAACTTTCCACTGCAGCGAAGACGTTTAAATGGTGTATTGCAAAATTTGTGGTGTAATTTCTTTTGACTAAGAATCCAGAATTCCTAGTTTGTTTTTACCCAAAATAGTGCTCGGCCACTTAGTAACCGTAAAGAAATTATTGCAATACCAACAATCAAGACAAAATACCGCCTTTCATAAAAAAAGAGCCTTTTGGCTCTTTGAAATAATGATTATCAGTTACTGCGTCTTCTTCTGACGTTGCTTCTTCTTCTGATGTCGCTTCTTCTTCTGACGTCGCTTCTTCTTCTGATGTTG